>CAXMPB010000047.1:0-7668 GCA_964195035.1 Cellvibrionaceae bacterium
TGGCGAGTTAATGTATAAATGAATATCTTTATCTGGGTTTTCAGCTTCTAAGAAAAGCAACTGAGCAACCACTAGATTGGCCATATGATCTTCTACTTGACCTACTAAAAATATGACTCGCTCTTTAAGTAGACGAGAATAAATATCATAAGAGCGCTCACCTCTTGAGGTCTGCTCGACAACCATAGGGACTAGAGTGCTATTTACTGAAGGTGCTAAGAAATCATTTGGTGCCATAACAACATTATTCCTGTTAAAACGAAATGGGATGTAGATAGAGTCAAAGAAGATACGTAAATTCAGCATTTTATAGATCAAAGAAATTTGATGCTAGAGCCCGCAAAGCAACTTAAGACCAAAAATTCTAAATATTAAAAAATGACTATATCTTAATTTGTATTTATTTAGCTTAACCCCAGACTAAGGAGTATGCCAGTATTGGGCGCAAATAAATAAAAAAGATTGTGACTCTAAGCGAATCAACAATCTTTTTTAGGCAGCTGATCAAAAAATCAACAATTTGAAGGGTTTAGCATTTATACCCATAAATTATGCTTTAGCAACCGCTGTTTCATATGCAACAGTTTCGTCAGTCACTTTTGCCTGCTCTAAAATATGGTCAATAACCATATCTTCAAGCACAACAGACTCAATACCTGATAACATTTGCTGATTTTGATAGTAGTAATTAACGACTTCTTCCGGCTTGTCGTAACTCGCCGCTGTCTCGTCAATGTAAGCACGCACACGGTCGGCATCAGCTTTAATTTCAGAGGTTTTAACAACCTCACCAATAATTAGCCCAAGTGCTACACGACGCTCAGCCTGCTCTTTAAACATTTCATCAGGTAGTAATGATTTAAGATCTAAATCAGGATTTTGTTGCATGCCACCAAACTGCTGCATCATCTGCTCTCGCAATGTTTGGGTCTCTGATTCAATTAAGGCTTTTGGTAATTCAACTTTATGGGCGTCAAATAATTTATCCATGACGTCGGCTTTAAGCTTACCTTCAACTGCGCGCTTTAATTCACGCTCCATGTTGACTTTAATTTCCGTACGGAAGTTTGAAGCATCTTCGCTACCAAAGTTTTTTATGAACTCTTCATTTACTTCTGGCAGAGTCTTTTCTTCGACTTTCTTAACATTAATTGTGAACTCTGCAGCAGCACCTTGTAGCTCTTCTACTTGGTAATCGTCTGGAAAAGTTAGCGGAACCATTTTTTCATCACCAACAGCCATACCAACAACACCGGCTTCAAAGCCAGGAATCATTGAATCAGAGCCTAATAGTAATTTAAAATCATTACCTTTACCGCCTTCAAATTCTTCGCCATCTTTTGTGCCAACAAAATCGATAGTAACTTGGTCACCAAAGTCAGCTGCTCGCTCAACGTCTGCAAAAATCGCTTTTTGCTCACGTAACTTTTCGATAGTGGCATCTACGTCAGCTTCATTAATTTCAGCATTAAGGCGCTTAACTTCATAGTCACCAAATTCACCGACAGTCACTTCTGGATACACTTCGATAATTGCAACGTATTCAAGATCTTTACCCGCTGCGATAGTAGTAACTTCGATTTTTGGATAGCCCGCAGGACGAACAGACTCTTGGGTAACCGCTTCCATATAAGAGCTATTGATCAGGTCGCTTGCTACTTCTTGACGCGCTGATTCACCATACTGCCGATTAATAACTTTTAACGGCACTTTACCTTTACGAAAACCATTGATTTTGGCAGTTTTAGCAACTTCCGCCAATTTTTGGTTAACTTTGGCATCAACGTCTGCTGCAGGAACAGCAATAGTTAGACGACGCTCTAAACCAGAAGTCGTTTCTACGGAAACTTGCATGTTAATCCTCGGTATCTATATAGAAGTGATTGTAGTATTTAATCAAGATGAATGGCTGTATTTATTAGATTATTTGTTAGCTTACATAATAATTGTTGGCCTACTTTAGCAAGCCCTTAAAAATGGTGCGGACGGAGAGACTCGAACTCTCACACCTTACGGCACCAGAACCTAAATCTGGCGTGTCTACCAATTCCACCACGTCCGCATAAATCTTTTCGAAGCACTTTGCTTAAAAACACCTTAACTTGTTGATTTATAAGACTATCATAAAAGTTAATAATGTCCCTGACTTCGAGGGTTGGCAATTCTGCCACAGGGCGAGGTCAGGTTCAACAAAAACCTTACTTTTAATCTATAAACTTTAATTCAGGCATTTTATTAGCTGAATTAAAGTCTTCTTTAACGCTCTTGATTTGATTTTCAACTAACTTGTCGCTATCTCTTTAACTGCGGCTACTATATAGCTTATCAATTATACTCGCTCTACCACTGTCGCGATCCCTTGCCCAAGACCAATACACATCGTCGACATGCCCCACTGGACATCTCTATCTTGCATCGCCGTTAGAAGCGTACCGGTAATACGTGCTCCCGAGCAACCAAATGGATGACCAAGGGCAATAGCACCTCCATAAATATTCACTTTCTCGTCCATCACGTCGAGCATTTTCATCTTTTTAAGCACGGCTAATGATTGCGCAGCAAACGCTTCATTAAGCTCCACCGCCTGCATATCGGCCAATGCCATACCGATATTAGCCAGCGCTTTTTTACAAGCAGGCACGGGACCAATGCCCATCACAGATGGATCGACACCGGCAACAGCAACAGAGGCAATACGAGCAATAGGTGTTAGGCCCAGCGCTGCAGCTTTTTCTGCCGACATTACTAACATACTACTAGCGCCATCAGTAATTTGTGAGGAGCTACCTGCCGTCACTGTGCCGCTTACAGGATTAAATACAGGCCTTAAAGCGGCTAAAGCCTCTAAGGTGGTTTCAGCACGAATAGTCTCATCTTGCGTCACTAAGCACGGAGCACCATCACTATCGTGACCCAAAATAGGAATAATCTCTCGACTAAACTTACCGGCCGCAGTTGCGGCCGCAGCAAGCTTGTGAGAACGCAACGAGAACGCATCTTGATCTTCGCGAGAGATCTGATGTAAAACGGCCAGATATTCAGCGGTTAAACCCATAGAACCCGCCGCTTTTGCCACAGACAAACTCACCAATGGATTAGGATCAACTTCTTTATTCATGTCGATATGGCCCATATGCTCCACACCGCCAATCAAATATACCTCGCCAATACCTGCTTGAATTTGTGCGCTAGCAGTATGCAATGCAGACATCGACGAACCACACAGACGATTCACTGTTTGCGCAGGCACTGTATGCGGTAAGCCGGCACGCAATACGATATTGCGCGCAATATTAAACCCCTGCTCACCACGCTGCATAACGCAGCCCCATATCACATCATCTATTTCAGCGGGGTTTAATGCACTATTACGCGCTAGCAAACCATTAATTAAATCTGCACTGATATCATCGGCACGGCGATGTCGAAAACAACCATTTTTTGACCGCCCCATTGGGGTACGTGCATAATCTATGATTACCGCTTGCTTTGGATCTAATGCCACAATGTCTCTCCTCTTATTTAAGCGGTTAATTTAAGCTGTGTAGTAAAGACCATTATTGGCTGCTAATTGTTTGATGCCATCGGTGACATGATAAAGCTCACCTAGGCCTTCAAAGGGTTTCGCTAACTCACAAAACCCCTCGGCACTTAAGCTATCCAACCAACGGAAGACGCCCCCTCTAAATGGCGGAAAGCCAAGACCATAAATTAACGCCATGTCTGCTTCTGCTGCTGTGGCAACAATGCCCTCTTCCAAGCAACGCGCTAATTCGGTTGCCATCGGGGTCATCATGCGCGCAATAATTTCCTCACTAGAAAATTCTTTACGAGGAGCAACATGAGACTCTAACAATTTGTAGACCTCCTCACTCACTACTTTTTTCTGCTTGCCTTTTTTATCAAGCACGTAATCATAAAAGCCTTTAGCGTTCTTTTGACCATAGCGTTTTGCGTCAAACATGATATCCGTAGCAGAGGTGAAATCTTTACCCATGCGCGTAGGAAAACCATCGGCCATCACTTTTTCGGCATGAACACCGGTATCGATACCGACAACATCCAATAAGTAGGCCGGGCCCATCGGCCAGCCCCAATGTTCCATCACTTTATCAACTTGCTGAAAATCAGCGCCATCACGCAGCAACATGGCAAAGCCCGCAAAGTAAGGAAATAACACGCGGTTAACTAAGAACCCCGGACAATCACCCACAATAATGGCTTTTTTGCCCATTGCGTTTGCATAAGCTACCGTTCGCGCAATAGCGGTATCTGATGACTGGCTACCACGAATTACCTCGACTAGGGGCATAGCGTGTACAGGGTTAAAAAAGTGCATGCCACAAAAGTTTTCTGGACGACTGAGCCCCTGAGCTAACAAATCAACTGAAATAGTCGATGTATTGGTGGCAAGTACAGTATCTTCAGAGACTTTTTGCTCGACTTCTACAAGCACTGCCTGTTTGACCCTGGGATTTTCAACAACAGCTTCAACAACAATATCGACATTGCCAAAACCATCGTAGGTCAATGTAGGCTCGATACGATTTAGCACTTCAGCCATCTTCGTAGTCGTCATACGACCACGATCGACGCGCTTAATCAGTAGCTTACTAGCTTCAGCAAGACCGAGATCAATGCCCTCTTGGCTAATATCTTTCATTTTTATAGAGACATTTTTGAGTGCGGACTGATAAGCAATACCACCACCCATAATTCCGGCGCCAAGCACAGCAGAGCGCTCGACGACTTTATCTGCACTCCTTGCAATCTTCTTGGCTTTTTTAGCAATAAATTGATCGCTAATAAACAAACCGACAAGAGATCGGGCTACTGTAGTTTGTGCCATCTTTACAAATGTTGCAGTTTCTAATGCTAGCGCCTCGGTGCGATGACAACTCGCCGCCTTGCCTATTGTATTAATAGCGGCGACTGGCGCTGGGTAGTGCTGGCCAGCTTGAGCAGCTACAAAAGCTTTTGAGGTAGTCAGCGCCATCGTTAATTCAACTTGATTGTGATTAAGTGGCGATGTTTTTTGTACGCGACGAGCTTTGTAATCAAGGCTACCGTTAATACAGCGCTGTAAAGTTCGTAGAGCGACTTCTTTTAATTGTTCGTCCGAGGTAACAGCATCTAATACACCCGCCTTTAATGAGTCAGGCGCATTATTTTGTTTAGCGCCTGCAATCCATTCAACAGCTGTCTCAATACCCGCTATACGAGGCAATCTTACCGTACCACCCCAACCTGGGATAATACCTAAGCGTGTTTCAGGCAGGCCAATACTTGCGGCCTGCGAACCAATCCGGTAATCGCAAGCGAGACAAAGCTCACAGCCACCGCCTAAGGCAAAGCCGTTAATAGCCACAACAACAGGAAAAGGTAGGTCTTCTAAGCTATTAAAGTTCTCATTACTTGAATGAAGAATACTCAGGATACTCGCTTCGCCTTTAGCAAAAGCTGGGGCAAACGCCATGACATCAGCACCCGCAATAAAAGCGGACTTAGCACTGGTAATTAATAGGCCTTTAACGTTATCGCTCGACTCTAACGCCACTAGCGCATCGCTTAAGTCGGATACTGTTTGTAGATTAAAAATATTAACCGCACTGTCTTGCACATCGAAACATAATTCGGCACAGTGATTTTTATCTACTGTTACCGATAGATTTTTTCCTTGATACAGCATAGCTACCTCGTAATCGCCTTAAAAATTTCTTATTAATTATATTTAGAGACTTAACTATAAACAAAGGCCTCTAAAAACATCCCAGCGCCATACTCACCGACTTTAGCCAGATCTGTCACGACACATAAATATAGATTCAAAACAGGATTCTAACAGTAATTTAGAGCGCGCGCTCGTTTTATTTTTGTTTAAAAAAAATCGACCTTAAAAAACTATTTTCCGCTTTATTATTAGTAAATTGACACGCTTATTGTCGATTCTGAAAATACAGAAAATTCGAATTGGCTGACTAACGTTTCAAACTGTTAACTATATTTTGGCTCTATAGGCCTTCAGGACTTAGGAAATAGGAAATAGGAAATAGGAAATAGGAAATAGGAAATAGGAAATAGTAACGATACAGTTTATGCCTTACACATAAATAGATATTAACGATAAGGGCTGCAAAAAACGCAAAAAATTAAAATCTATAAGCAATACTTACTCTATTCTTTATTGAAAATAGATTGATTTAATTGGTGCGTCTCTTTGGCCTCGGCAATAACTCTTTGCATAATAACCTCTACTGAAGGGATGTCATTAATCAAGCCTTGAGTTTGACCAATAAACTGCATCCCATTGGCTACATCGCCATCTTCCGTTGCTGCACGTAATTTAATAGTTGCCGCACCAAAGTAAGCTAATAATTTTATTTTATATGGCATGACTAATAAACCCGATAATATTTGCCAAACGGGCTTATTAACAAGGCTTGCAGCTTTAATGGCTTGAATAACCGTCGATATAATATTCATCGGCTTACGAGTAAGCCTAACTGCGGTTGGTGTTTTCATGTAACGCGCAGGAATGCCATCAAAGTTTTTAGAATAGATCGTATCGTGTTGTGTTTTAGTCAGTATTGCCTCTTTGGTATTCGCGTGCAGTGGACTTTCTTGCGACACTGCAAAGCGTGACCCCATCGCAATACCTTGAGCACCTAGAGCGAGTGCGGCCAATAAACCACGACCGTCACCAAAACCACCCGTTGCAATCACAGGAATAGACACAGCATCAATAATAGTCGGCACCAAAACTAGCGAGGTAACCTCTCCACCGTGGGCTGCAGCTTCATGACCAGTCACCATTAAGGCATGGGCGCCAATAGATTCAGCAGACTTGGCATGTTTAAGTGTCGTTACCGTTGCGATAACTTTACCGCCATATTCATTGACTTTTTTGACAAGCCAGTCACCCTTACCTAAAGAAAAATTAATCACTGGCACTTGCTCTTCTAAGGCTATTTCGGCATTTTCTTTAGCACCCGGCATCATTAACGTGCAACCCACACCAAAAGGCTTATCTGTTAGCTTTTTAATTTTTTGAATAGACGCCCGCACCTCTTCTGGTGACAATGGACCCATTGCTAAAATACCTAATCCCCCTGCATTGGAGACAGCAGCCACTAATTCAGGCTTAGAGATCCAGCTCATACCCGGCAATACGATAGGAAATTCAATATTTAATAGTTCGGTGATACGTGTTTTCATCATGGCTCCTGTCCGCGAGCAGAATCATAACAAAATAGAAGAAAAAAAGGTCAATGATAAATAACAAACTTTGCCTAGGGGTCATTGACTCTTAGATTTTTGATTAATAATCTTTATGATAAAAACCATCAGTAATTATGATGCGATTCTTGCCAAACACTGTCTTTTTTTTGGTAACAATCGCGGCATTTATTTTTACGCCAGTCATTTTTTCAAAATTCTATACGAGTGGATCTAATTAAAAATAAGACCACGACTTTGCTAGCGGCGACTGGGATTCTTAAAAATGATCCCTCGTCTTTTTTTTGTAATAATCGAGTTCATCTTTACCCATTTTATTTTCTGCCAAATCAAAAGCCCAAGCAGTTATTTTGGCATGATGACCGCGCTTGGCCCTAAGCACTTCACTCGTTTTATCATCAGTGGCTTCCACTAAGCCCTCTACCGTCACTT
>CAXMPB010000048.1:0-7340 GCA_964195035.1 Cellvibrionaceae bacterium
TTTGGTCCTTAATTTGTGAAGTGATATGATCAAATAAAATACTAATATGAAGGCTTTGTAAGGTGGTTTTTATTTCCTGTGGTTGTTGCTCTAACCATTCTTGGGGCAACTCTTTGTAATTATATAAATCTTCAAAGGATAATAAAAGATTCTTTAAGCGATAGAAAATAATTGGGTTGTAGGTCATGAAGGTTGCTAGTGATTCTGAATTTTTCAATATTTTCTCAACCGCGGGGCCCGTTCCAAAAGGAACTCTGTCAGAGTTCCTTGATGCAATATGCAGCTTGCTGCCCTTTAGTTGTTTTATTTTACCTATCTTGGCAAGTTTATTTAGGCAGTAAAAGTCTTCACCGCCCGCCCGTTTTGTAAAGCCTCGCACGACTAGATAAGACATTGTATTAATCGCAATACAGCTGCCGAGTGTGTGATAGGCGTAAATAGAATTTGCAAACCGAAGACCGTCAACATAGTAATGTAATGATTTCTCATACAACTGGGTGGAATGCGTAATTAGATTGTCTTCTCCAGTATGTAAAAAGTCATAAACAGCCGCACTCACCCCGGTTGAATTTATTGACGTAGTTTGATGAAAATAATCATCGGGTAGTTGCGTATCGGCATCGCTTGTATGCAACCAATCTGTACGCAATGTCTCTTGCTGAATAAGATTGCATGCGAGATCACATCCAATTTTTCGTGCAAGACCAACCCCTTTTTTTCTGGCTAGTTTCCGCTCTTGGGTAAAAAAGTCCAAAGCAATAATACTTGAGCATGATTCTGTATGGTTAAGGCAGAGAAAATGATGGTTAGATGACTCAAGATTTAACCCTTCATTATGTGAGTTCTTAATCTTAAACGCTTTAAATTTTAACCAAAATTCCTGGTTTGGCGTTATGTTGTCATCGGTATCTGGTTGGTTAATAACTAAAATAATGAGTACGCTAGACCATACTTTATTATTTAGTTTTGTTATTAATGATTCAATAAAATCATGAGGTTCATTATAGATGGGGATAATTAGGCAGTGATCAAATTGATGAGAATGAAGGCTTGCTGAAATGCTTTCCACTAAAGCATCTATTTTTTTTTCTGCATAGCTCTTTAGATATTTCTCTAGATAGTTAGTTAGATGATTAAGTGGATGATTTTTTTTCATTGCTTGGTTTTATTATTAATTGTTTAGTGGTTTTTGAATGCACTTTTGGTGCGTATTTTTTTAAAATTATGCAAGGCACTTAATGAAGTGCCGGGCGTAATGGTAGGCTTTGTATAATAGAGGCTTCAATATCTAGCCATTCATCAAGGCGCGTCTCTATTTTCTTGTGGTCAATGTAAAGCTCGGCTAAGTTAATAAATAACAAATGATGCTTTGCCTCAGACTCGGCAATTAATTGATAAAAGGTTTTTAATTCGGGCTCGGGGTGCGCCGTACCAATAAGTCCAAAGCGTTCGCAGCCGCGGGCCTCGATAATGGCGCCAGTTAATAATCGATCTAACAGATACATTTCTGAATCGCCTTTATTAATATGTTGGCGAATTTGATTCACATAAGGGTCTTTTTCATCATTCCCCAGCTGTAAGCCCCGTGCTTGCATGAGTTTAATCACTTCTCGAAAATGTGCTAATTCTTCTATCGATAAATCTATCATTTCTCGGACTAATTCGGGTCGATCAGAATAATGAGACAGCATCGACATAGCCATACCCGAGGCCTTTTTTTCGGCTTGTGCGTGATCGTTTAAAAATAAATTGAAATCACTTAAAACGGTTTGTGTCCATTGTGGTGATGTCGCCATGCGAAGACACAGTAGCGTAGGGTCAATTTTAGACATAGTGGCTCTTTGAGTGGGGGGTGCATTAAAAATACAAGCAAGCAATACGGCAGTATTATAGTATGAATACTTTGATGAGAGTATTTTTCACGGTAGGTTTCTACTCTCGGGCAGTCTTGTAAAATTGCCAAGCTCCTATGAACGTTGTTGTTGGCAAAGGTTAGCCAAGGGTTCGGCAACTGTTTATAATAGTTAACTGATACTGTATTTCATCAGCATCTAACTTTGAGTTAAATAAGCTGGGCTCTAATAATATAGGCTCAAACATTCGAAGTAATAGGTGCGCTTTAATCTAATAAGGATGCTTTAATGATCATCTCTCCAAAGGTTCGTGGTTTTATTTGTATTAACTCTCATCCGCAAGGTTGTGCGGCTAATGTTCAAGAGCAAATTGCATATATTAAGGCCAGTTCCGAAGTTTTTTCAACAGATACTGGCTCACCTAAGAATGTTCTGATTATTGGCGCGTCAACGGGTTATGGCTTGGCCTCACGTATTACCGCGGCCTTTGGTTATGGCGCTAATACATTGGGTTTGTTTTTTGAGAAGCCACCAACAGAGCGAAAAACCGGCTCTGCTGGTTTCTATAATTCGGCTGCTTTTGAAGATGCCGCCCACGCCGCAGGCCTGTATGCAAAAAGTATTAACGGTGATGCGTTTTCTCATGAGGCTAAACAAAAAGCGATTGATGTTATTAAAGCGGATATGGGCAAGATTGATCTAGTCATCTATAGCCTTGCGTCGCCTCGCAGACAAGATCCAGATACGGGCGAAGTTTTTTCTTCAACCTTAAAGCCAATTGGTGAAAGCTATACGGCAAAAAATTTAAATACCGACACCAAAGTAGTGGGGGAGGTAACCGTTGAGCCTGCATCAGCTGAAGAAATAGCAACCACTGTAAAAGTAATGGGTGGTGAAGACTGGCAGTTATGGATAGATGCGCTATCTAGCGCGGATGTTCTGGCCGATGGTGTTAAAACTGTTGCTTATACCTACTTAGGTGAAAAGTTAACTTGGCCTATCTATGGCCATGCAACCATCGGTAAAGCCAAAGAAGATCTTGATCGAGCAGCTCAGGAATTACGCAGTCAATTAAGCCCAATCAATGGAACGGCTCATGTTTCTGTATTAAAGGCCGTTGTTACTCAAGCAAGTTCTGCAATACCGGTTATGCCACTTTATTTAGCTATTTTGTTCAAAGTTATGCAGGCAGAGGGTACGCACGAAGGCTGTATCGAACAACTTAAGCGCCTATTTGCAGAGTGCTTATATACCAATACTCCTCGTCTAGATGACGCTAACCGTCAACGCGTAGATAATCTTGAATTAGAAGCTGCTACACAACAAAAAGTCGAGGCTATTTGGCCGCAGATCACGACTAAAAACTTGGATGAGCTATCGGACTTTGCGCTTTATCAGAAAGAATTTTTGCGCCTATTTGGCTTTGGTGTTGCGGGTGTCGATTACGCTGCTGAGACAAGCCCAATAGTTAAGGCTGAATTTTTGTAACGCTTTATCATTTAGTAACGCACAGCACCTCGCATTAATAATACAGAGTAGACATCAATAGGGTCCTCATTTGTCATGATCTATCGCGCCTTAGGTAATACCGATATTCAAGTTAGCCTGATTACCTTGGGCACGATGACTTATGGCGAGCAAAATAGCCAAGCCGAGGCCTTCAAACAAATGGATTATGCTTATGAGCAAGGCGTAAACTGTATTGATGTGGCAGAAATGTACCCAATACCACCCAATGCGAATACTTATGGTGAGTCTGAAGTAATTGTAGGTAATTGGCTAAAGAGTCGAGGTCTTCGCAATAAAATAGTGGTGTCAACTAAGGTTGCCGGTAATGGTCAGTTGCACTCAGGGTTTACATACATTCGCGGTGGTCCGCGACTGAGCGCTGAGCAGATCAAACAGGCTGTCGATGCCTCTTTAAAACGACTGCAAACCGATGTGATAGATCTTTATCAGCTACATTGGCCCGAGCGCAGAACTAATTTTTTCGGACAATTAGGGTATGAACATCAAGAAGCTGAAGATGTTTATTCCTTAGAAGAATCTCTATCGGCAATGGCCGCATTGGTGAGTGCAGGTAAGGTTCGCGCAGTGGGTCTTTCCAATGAGTCGCCATGGGGGTTAATGGAGGCGTGTCGTATTGCCGACAAATACAAGTTGCCGCGTATTGCTAGCATTCAAAATCCGTATAATTTATTGAATCGCACATTCGAGATCGGCTTATCAGAAATTTCCTATCGAGAGAAAATTAGTTTATTGGCATACTCTCCATTAGCCTTTGGTGTGTTGACCGGTAAATATCGTAATGGCGCGCGCCCAGCCAATGCTCGCCTAACCTTATATACACGTTTTTCACGCTACGATAATGATAATGCACAAAGGGCAACAGACGCCTATCATCAGCTAGCCCAAGAGCACAATTTAACGTTGACTGAATTATCAATGGCTTTTGTTAATAGACAAGCTTTTGTAGCGATGAATATTATTGGCGCAACGACTATGGAGCAGTTGCGCGAAAATATCGCAAGTGTGAATCTGAGTTTAAGTGCCGAGGTATTAGCGGGAATCGAGGCCATTCATAAGCAAAATGCAAATCCAGCACCTTAATGACTAACGTCACTTAGTTATTTTTTTATCCGTTACATTGCCTCTAGGTCCGCAGATTATTTATGAACTTCCCGCGTTTTACGATTGCACTTTTACATCCAAAATATTGGCTGACATGGATCGCTTTTGCTGTGCTTGCTGTGCTTGCACAACTGCCTTTTAAATGGCAAATGTGGATGGGTCGAAAACTAGGGCGTCTACTGTATCGACTTGCAAAAAGGCGACGCGGTATTGCCGAGCGTAATGTTGGGCTGTGTTTTCCCGAATACACTGCGCAGCAGCGGCAAGATTTGATTTTGAGGCATTTTGAATCTAATGGCTTAATTTTGTTTGAAATGGGTATGGCGTGGTTTATGCCATATTGGCGGCTAAGAAAACGTTTTGTGGTTAAGGGCCGCGAGCATTGGCATGCACTTCAAAATAAAAACCAAGGAGCTATAGTGATTGGGCTTCATTTGGGGGCAATAGAAATTGCCAATGTCTGTGTTAATCGTGAGTTTACAGTGTCGACGTCCTATCGCCCTCACAAAAATGCAGTCTACGATTATATTCAGTATCGTGGACGAAGTCGTCATAACCCGAGGGCTAAAACTATTGCTCGCCACGATTTGCGTGGCATGGTTAGAACCTTAAAAAAAGGCGGTTTACTGTGGTATGCGCCCGACCAAGATTACGGGCATAAAGTGAGTCAGTTTGCACCCTATTTTGGGATACAGACCGCAACCTTGTCGATGACGCCTAAGCTGTTAAAGATGGCGAAAGTGCCAGCGTTGGCGCTTACCTACTACCGACTACCGGACTTTAGTGGATATGTGATCAGTTTTGGAGAGGTGATACAGGGTATTCCCTCAGGCGATGACATTGCAGATTTAACAGTGTTGAATCAACATATTGAAGCCTGTATACGTGAAAAGCCTGAAGAATATTGGTGGGTGCATCGGCGTTTTAAAACACGCCCAAAAGGGCAGCCGTCTTTGTACAAGTAGTTAAGCTTACCGTCTTTATAAAAATAGCTTAAGCCTGTGATCATCAGATAGTGACAATACTGATATCGGTATAAATAATGATAACAATAATATCCTTGTATAAGCCGAGTTCGGTCAGTATTATTGCATCCTTTTAGTGCTCCCAATTTAATGTTTTAAATGGTCTGGGTAGTAACTGCTCGATAACAACGTCTCGATAGCCACTAGGCTATTAGACAACACCGGAGTACACATGAATCAGAATGGCCCAGCGCTTCAAGGTAGCATGGTTGCGTTAGTAACCCCTATGAAAGTTGATGGTTCTATTGACTGGGCGTCACTTGATAAGTTGGTTGAATTTCATGTTGCAGAAGGTACAAATACGATTGTAGCTGTGGGTACTACGGGTGAGTCTGCGACTTTATCGGTGGGCGAGCATTTACAAGTTATTGAGCGCGTTGTCGGACAAGTGAATGGTCGTATTTCGGTGGTTGCCGGTACTGGCGCTAACTCTACCAGCGAAGCGGTTGAACTGACTAAATCTGCGCACGCCGCTGGTGTTGATGCTTGTTTATTAGTAGTGCCATATTACAATAAGCCAACGCAAGAGGGCTTGTTTCGTCACTTTAGTTTTATAGCTGATGCTGTCGATGTTCCGCAAATTTTATATAACGTACCTGGCCGTACTATTACCGATATGCAAAATGATATTGTGGTGCGCTTATCTACGCATGACAATATTATGGGTATTAAGGATGCAACGGGTGATCTTGCTCGCGCTAAAGCATTAATAGAAAACGTGCCCGAAGATTTTTATGTCTACTCCGGTGATGATCCAACAGCACCTGAGCTCATGTTGCTTGGCGGTAAAGGTAATATTTCTGTAACTGCCAATGTAGCACCGCGTAAAATGGCCGAGCTTTGTCGGCTAGCGATGGCCGGCGAGACAGATGCCACACGATCATTACAAAATGAATTAACACCGCTGCACAATGCATTATTTAATGAGGCAAACCCTATTCCTGTTAAATGGGCTGTTTCTCAATTGGGATTAATGCCAAGTGGCATACGCCTACCATTAACACCACTAACCGAGCCTAGTAAGGAACCATTACGCAAGGCAATGGCCTCACTATCTCTTATTTAAGTATTATATGATTTTATGAAGCCAGTGCTAAAACCAAGTGTTATGAAACAAGTGTCATTTTGGATCGTGCGCCTTTCTCTTCTGAGTTTATTATTGGGTGTGCTTTCGTGTTCCTCACGTCAGCCCGATTACTTAAAGGCAGAGACTCTTCCGGCCGTTAAAGTTCCTGAAGGGTTAGATGAAAGACGCTTAGGGCAATTGTATCGCTTACCTAAACAAGAGAGTGTCGAGCCCACATCATTCGTAATTCCTTTTCCGCCTGCCAGTGCCACACAAACATCAGAACAAAAAGCGTCGCTACAGCAGCTCGATGACAAATTATGGGTCCTCAATGATCGCTCCGTGGCGACCACTTGGGTGCAAGTCATCAATTTTTGGCATAAGCGTGGTGTGAGTTTAGCGGAAACTAATGTTGCCAATGCAACATTAACGACATGGTGCTTTTATGAGGCGCTGCAACCCGGTTTTAGTATCCGTTATCGTCTTCGCCTTGAGCAGGGGTTTCAAGATAATACGACAGAAATTTATTTAACCAATGAAAAAAGCAATGACTGTGATGTAACGAGCGAGTGGGCGACAGAACAGAATGTCGTTGGTGATGATCGCGTGCATGCGCAGTTAATGGCCAATAGTCTGGTGACCCAATTAATTAATGGTGAAAGTGATGTCGGCAATTCTTTTTTGGCTGAGTCGATAAGCTTGCCAGAAAAGACATCCTTATCAGTGGTTAATAATGAGCCTGTGTTGGTGATAGATGCGCAGACT
>CAXMPB010000049.1:0-6687 GCA_964195035.1 Cellvibrionaceae bacterium
TCAATAAGAGAGTTCTCGTTAGTAATGGGGCCTGCTTTTTTATATCCGATTGCTTTCATGATTTTCTGCCTATTGGGTGATCGTTAACAAATACCAGCTTGGTTGTTATAAAGTATGGGCTACGTTGGCACTATGCAATGACGCTCACTTCATTTAGGATAAATAAGTTAAGAGGCCTAGAGAACGAAGGGCTCTACCACTGAAAGACTATGTGCAATGGTCGCCTCTTTTTCTCCAACAGGTGCTACATAATGAATAGCTGATTTTGTCGCCTCTACCCCCGCCAACTTTAATAATATCCACGTTGCTAAATATTGAGATGCTAGGCAACCACCCGCTGTGGCAATATTTTTGTGAGCGACAAAAGGTTGGTTTAACACCTCGACACCCGCCTCTATTACCCAAGGCTTGGACATTAAATCGGTACAAGCAGGTACTTTATTAAGTAGTCCCAATGTTGCCAGTAATAAAGTGCCCGAACATTGTGCGGCAATTAATTGCTTATCACTCTTTAATTTAAGTCTTGCTAACAAAGATTCATCTTTTGCGATATCTCTTGTCTTCATACCACTACCAAAAATAACGGCATCTGCGGTATTGGCAAACTCTAAGTCTTGCTGGGCATCAATCGTTAACCCATTCATAGATGTCACTTGTGAAGTGGGACAGGTAATCTGCACATTCCAACCTTCCGGTTTCATTATGTTTAATATTCCGAAAGCAATAAAAGAATCTAATTCATTGAAACCATCAAAGGTTAATATTGCAATATTCATTAGTAGGCCCTGCCATTAACAGATAGATGAAATGATTTATCAAACGAGAGTACATCGTTCAAGATAAAAGGGTTAGAGCCACATTGAGCACAAAATTAGAGACAAGACTAGAGACAGAAAAACTAAGAATATTGAGGTGCGAAAGATAATGAAAAAGCTAAGTCGTAAGGGCTGACAATAGAATCACCTATAGCCAGTCCTTATTAAGCTACAAAGCTCTTATTACTTAACTGTTATTTACGGAGCTGTCATTTACTGAGCTATTATTTACTGAATTGGAGATCGCCATGATCATTCACATCGACAATAATAGTATCACCCGGCATAAATTCACCCGATAATAATTTGTGCGACAGTGGATTTTCTAACATTTGCTGAATGGCTCGCTTTAAGGGACGTGCGCCATAAATAACATCAAAGCCAGCTTCTGATATTTTTTCCATCGCAGCATCGCTAACGCTTATATTTAATTCTCGCTCGGTCAAACGTCGAGCTAATGAGGCCAACTGTATTTTAGCAATACCCGATATCTGTTTTTGAGAGAGCGGCTCGAATACAACCGTCTCGTCAATGCGATTAATAAACTCTGGCCTAAAATGCTTGCCTACAACTTCTAATACTTTATTACGAATTGCATCTTGTGGTTGCATATTCAAGGTCATTTCTTGCATATAATCAGAGCCTAAATTAGACGTCATCACAATAACAGTATTGCGAAAATCGACCGTGCGACCTTGACTATCGGTTAAGCGACCGTCTTCAAGCACTTGCAATAAAATATTAAACACATCGCTATGCGCTTTCTCTATTTCATCGAGCAATAACAAGGCGTAGGGACGCCTGCGAACAGCTTCTGTTAAGTAGCCCCCTTCCTCATAACCGACATAGCCGGGAGGTGCGCCAATTAATCTCGCTACCGAGTGTTTTTCCATAAACTCTGACATATCAAGACGCACCATGGCATCTTGGCTATCGAACAAAAATTCGGCTAAGGTTTTACATAACTCTGTTTTACCCACGCCTGTTGGCCCTAAAAACAAAAAAGAACCATTTGGTCTGTTAGGATCAGACAAGCCTGCACGTGAGCGACGAATCGCATTACTGACGGCCTCGACTGCATTGCTTTGGCCCACTACATTTTTATGTAGCTCCGCTTCCATTTGCAATAATTTTTCACGCTCGCCTTCGAGCATTTTAGACACCGGAATACCCGTCCATTTAGAAACCACTTCAGCAATTTCTTCATCGGTAACATTCGTGCGCAATAACTTCATATCCATCATTTCAGCTTGGCTGGCAATATCTAATTGCCTTACCATCTCTGGAATAACACTATTTTCTAATTCAGCACGACGCTCTAAATCATTAGCACGCACTGCTGCTTGATAATCGATACGCGCCTGTTCTAAATTACTTCTAATCTCAAGCGTGCCAGATAATGCAGCCTTTTCTGCCTGCCAGACTTCATCAAACTCTTTATATTGTGCGTCGACATCTTCGATATTGTTATCGATCGCTCTTAAGCGTTTAAGTGATGCCTCATCCTCTTCTTTTTTAATCGCTTCACGTTCAATTTTTAATTGAATCAAACGACGCTCAAGCTTATCCATCGCCTCGGGTTTTGAATCTATTTCCATGCGAATACGACTCGCTGCCTCATCAATTAAGTCGATAGCTTTGTCGGGTAATTGTCTGTCCGTGATGTAACGCTGGGATAATTTTGCCGCGGCAATAATGGCGGAGTCAGTCATATCGACACCATGATGTACTTCGTAGCGTTCTTTTAGGCCACGCAAAATAGCAATCGTGTCAGATTCTGATGGCTCATCGACAATGATTTTTTGAAAGCGACGCTCGAGCGCTGCATCTTTTTCAATAAATTTACGATACTCATCTAATGTCGTCGCACCCACACAATGAAGGTCGCCACGAGCTAGAGCAGGCTTCAACATATTACCGGCATCCATGGCGCCCTCGGCTTTACCAGCACCGACCATCATATGGATTTCATCGATAAATATAATGATGCGGCCTTCTTGTTTAGACAACTCATTAAGTACTGCCTTCAAGCGCTCTTCAAAATCACCGCGGAATTTTGCACCCGCTAATAGCGCACCTAAATCGAGCGACAGTACCCGTTTGTTTTTTAAGCTCTCGGGCACTTCACCGTTGATAATACGTTGTGCTAAGCCCTCGATAATAGCCGTTTTACCAACGCCTGGCTCACCGATTAACACAGGGTTATTTTTTCTACGACGCTGTAATACTTGTATGGCGCGGCGAATTTCATCATCGCGACCAATCACAGGGTCTAACTTACCAGACTCAGCCTGTGCCGTTAAATCAGTTGTGTATTTTTCTAGCGCTTGGCGATTTGCCTCTGCATCGGGGTCATCAATGGTCTCGCCGCCACGTATAGCATCAATTGCTTTTTTTAGCCTATTCAACAAACCAAATAGATGTAATATTTTACCTACTGCACTCTCGCTATCTTCCATTGCAGCGAGGAGCACACTCTCACTTGAAATAAATTTATCGCCATTTTTTTGCGCTTTTTTATCGGCAAGATTTAATAGACGCCCCATATCAACAGAAAGCTGTATCTCTCCTGTTGCATGCTCAAGTCGCGCCAACATATTTAATTCTTTGCCAAGTTCGTTGCGCAGGCCGGGCATATCGAAATTTGCTTGTGCTAATAGGGGGCGCACACTACCACCTTGCTGATCGAGCATCGCCTGCATCAAATGAAATGGCTCTAAGCGTGTATGGTCTCGCCCTACCGCCAAAGATTGCGCATCTGAAAGGGCCGTTTGTAATTGGTTAGTTAAACGCTCGATACGCATATTGGCTCTCTATAAATAAACAATAATTAGGGTGCTGTTAGTCATTAATAATAAGACATACTTAATATGAAGCCGCTTATCGTTATTTCAATATTTTTTATTCGTGCTTTTGTATTTTTTATTCAAATCTAAGTTACTTTTAGTGCTTAGCTGTTAATTTTTACCACAAGACTCGTCTAGCCAAATTAAATTTGCCATGCGACCAGTGACGCCATCTCGCCGATAAGAAAAAAAATCATCGCCCTCGCAGAAAGTACAGCGATCACCGCCATAAACTTCACTCACCCCCATGTTATTTAGCATATCTTTCGCGAGGCCATAAAGATCTGCCATCCATTTATGATTCTGCTTATTAATGTCTGAGTGGCTAATATCCAAGGATTGGCCAGCTTTAAAATACTGTCGCCCTTGTCTTAGTTGGTCGTGAGGTAGCGATAAAAAAGCATCGCGTACGTCATCACCCACCTCAAATGCAGCTTGGCTGATAGCAGGGCCTAGGTAGGCAATGATAGTATTTGAAGGTTTAAGCTGAGAACGTGCTTGAGCCGCCTGTTGAAATTTCTTCAGTGTCTGTTGTAAAACACCCGCATGCAAACCGCGCCAACCGGCATGAGCAACAGCAACTTGGCTACCCTGAGCATCGCAAAAAAAAACGGGTAGGCAATCTGCTGTCATTACACTGCAGACTTGATTCAGTTGTTGCGTATAGCAAGCATCAGCCTTAATACCACTGGCAGCAGAGCTTGGCCTTACATCAACTATATTGGTACCGTGAACTTGCTGTAACCAGCAAATAGCTTGCTGCCCAATAAGTTTTTGTAATTGTGTGCGATTATTGGCAACATTAACCGCTGAATCCGCTACGTGATCGCCGAGATTAAAGCTACCGTAAGGCTCGGTGCTATAACCGCCTGAGCGTTTTGTATAGCATGCTTTTACAGACTTCGGTGCGGGCCAATCTAGATACACAATACTGGTGTCAGTGTGGGGTTGATGAAAACTCTTATTGTCGGTCATAGAAAACCTCAGTCATAAAAAACCCTAAGCTTGACTATTATTTGTTTTTTCTAGCTCCAGCTGAGCCAATAAGTATTGCATGTCAGCGGGCAACGGCTCCTCCCAACTTAGTTCTTTCTTTGTATTTGGATGAATTAGCGTTAATTTTTTTGCATGTAATGCTTGCCGAGTAAATGCGACCAATACGCTTTTTAATTGATCGGATGTACCCGACAGCCAACGCTGACGACTTAGATAGACAGGGTCACCCACTAATGGATGTTTAATATAAGCCATATGAACGCGTATTTGATGCGTTCTGCCAGTTTCGAGCTTACAAGCAACATGGCTATAACGCGGAAAGCGATTCAATAAGCGGTAATGTGTAATAGCAATTGTAGCTGAGCTGCTGTGCTCTAAAACAGCCATTTTTACTCTATTGTGCGGATGTCGCCCGATGGGTTTGTTAACTTTACCCCCACCTGTAAGTTCGCCCATCACAATCGCCTCGTATTCGCGCCCAACAGTACGATCTTGTAATTGCTTAACTAGCGATGTGTGTGCCAATAAAGAGCGAGCAACGACCATAAGCCCAGAGGTGTCTTTATCGAGACGGTGAACAATGCCTGCCCTGGGGAGCATCGCTAGCTCGGGAAAATGATGTAGCAGCGCATTTAATAGCGTGCCATCGGGAACACCAGCTCCGGGGTGTACCACTAAACCTGCAGGCTTATTAATAACAATAATATGCTCATCGCTGTATACCCACTCCAGAGGAATATCTTGAGCTAGCCAACGATCCTCACTCGCGAGTTCCACCGATAACGCTAAGGCCTCACCGCCTACTAGTTTATCTTTAGGCTTACGAATAACACCATCGACCGTAAGTTGGCCCGATTTAATCCATTGTTGCAGGCGTGCGCGAGAAAAATTATCAAAGACCTCTGCCGCAACCTGATCGAGACGATAGCCATTAAAATGGGATTCAACTCGATGGCTAAACTGTTCTGGTGCATCGCTGGTCATAGGAAATTATCTTTAAATTTTTACTTAAGGGCTTTTGCAGCACAGGTTAACGTAAATAAGGCGACAAATGGGGTTAATATTATCTCTTAGGGGTGTTTTATAATGAATACTGACAACAGATGTGACTTTTAGCCGACCTCTACACAACGATAGTCACATGTGGCTATTAGCTTATCGAAAAAACCTTTAGCATCACTCTTTGGTATGTTTAAATAACGCCCGTAATTAATTGATGAGTTTGATCCATGCACGTTTCAATTCGACGCTTCTTGTTCAGTGTTTTTATCGTTAGTATTAGCTTTGCACTTGTTAGTTGTGCGGGTAAAACAGACAACCTTGCGTCATTTACTGAACAGAAAATATACGAAGAATCACAGCGTGCATTAAAGCGTGGCGACTACATTGGTGCTACCGAGGCACTGCAAAAGCTAGAGTCTGACTTTCCCTTTGGTAAATTTGCTCAATCGGGTCAGTTGTCATTAATTTATGCCTATTTTAAAACCAACGATAACGCTCTAGTGGATTCTGCTGCCAAACGCTTTATTCGCCTTCACCCTAATCATACGGATGTTGATTACGCCTATTACATGTTAGGACTAAACGTATACCCCAAGCCCGGCTCAATGTTCCAATCTATTATTGGTACCGACTTATCAAAAAAAGATACTAATGCGGCACAAACTTCGTTTACTAACTTTTCTCAGTTAATTAATCGCTTCCCTCAAAGCCAATACACGGCAGATGCGATTAAACGCCTAGAATTCTTACGCAATTTACTCGCTCGCAGCGAGATTAATGTCGCTAATTATTATTTAGGTCGCGGGGCATTTTTATCGGCGGCAAATCGTGGTCGTTTTGTGGTAGAAAATTATCAGCAGACACCCTCTATGCCTGATGCACTGGCAATTATGGTACAAAGCTACCATGCGCTAGGCATGCAAGATCTCGAGCAAAACAGTTTGAAAGTGTTAGCGCTGAACTACCCTGATTATCCAGCGTTGAATGCCGATGGCGAATTCAACTACAAGTACTATGTTAAAGATGTG
>CAXMPB010000050.1:0-2209 GCA_964195035.1 Cellvibrionaceae bacterium
TTACCATTTTAGTGAGCTGACCTGTTCCTACTTCACCCATATGCGTAATCGTTTTGGCATAGGGCTCAATCGCGGGTAAACCTTGTGCAAGATGATCCGCGTCGCCACCAATCATTATTGCTAATGCACCATTTTCGGCACCAGCCTGGCCACCCGACACAGGCGCATCAATAAAGCCAAGACCCGCCGCTTCACACTGCTCGTTTAATTCTAGGGCTAACTGATGAGATGTCGTTGTATGATCGACGATTAATGCGCCTTTCGTTAAGCCATTAATAATGCCGTCATCACCATAAACAACACTGCGAACATCATCATCGTTACCGACACAAATCATCACAACGTCAGCACCCTTACTAGCAGCAGCAGGCGTGGATGCAAACTGACCACCGTATTGCTCTGCCCATTTTTGAGCTTTAGCCGTTGTGCGGTTATAAACAGTCACATCTAGTCCTGCAGCCTGCTGATAGCCCGCCATAGGAAAACCCATAACACCTAATCCGATAAACGCTACTTTCATATTTTTCTCCCGCTGATTTTTTAAATAATTAATAGCTCAGCTGTTGTGACGTTAATATTTTGAGTAACTTTGCCATAATATCTGAATAACTTATCCGTATCAAAAGCTTAATAGACGCTAATACCTAAATGTAATAATTCTTTCGATATAACCTGATCTAAATCTTCAAGTTGCTGATGATTAATTTCAATTACATTAAGCTCTAAAGAATCATGAAATTCTTGCCTACTAAGATTAAGTGAGAGCTGCGCAGTCTTTAATGACTCATCCCAATATTCAATGGCAAGGCGATATTTGGGCAGATAAAAATCTAGTTTAACAGACTGCTTATCATCAATTATAAATTTTCGTTGATAACTCGCATTAAAACCTAATAAATAAAGCCAATTAGAAATCTTAGCTTGTCCGATATTTTCAACCAATACGCCATTCAATGTTCTTATTGATTTACCGTCTTTTGTTGATGTTTGATGCGATACAGACAAGCCACTAAGAGTATTAAGAGAACTGATAATATTGTCGTTAGATAATAAAGCACGCGGCCATTTTACATAGGGCATTCCCGAGCTATCATCTTCATATTGCTCACCACCTTGCAGACTACCCTGTTGGGTTGTTTTCCAACCCTTAGAGAAAGGGCTTATCCAACCAAGCTCGGCGAGCAGCCGATTAAATAATCGAGGCGGCAGATTTGTTTGCTGCAATAACTGTGTTTGCTTTAATAACTGACTAACTGTAACCGTAACTGCATCGATATTACGCAGTAAAGCATGCTCGACTATAGACTCAGGCCAAACAATATACTGACCATACTTACTGCTTTGTCGATACTTGCCGCCCTCGAATTCACCTTTAGCGCTTAGCTCTAAAACCTTATTTACTTCAATAATCCAACCGCCACTCAACATTAATTGAGTTAATTCTTTTAACGACATATTAAGCTTCTCGGCTAAGGCCGAGCGAGAGTAAAATTGCAAATCAGTTGTAGACATAGTATGCCGGTATCATTGAGTTTTATTTTGAGCATGCAGTAGTGCTTTTATTTCTTGCAGCTCTTGCTGTAGCTCTTGTAAGGTAGGCTCACCATGCTCACGGTCGACCTTTTTTTGCTCTTCTTCTAACACACTAACCACGATACCAATCACCATATTTAAAAAGGCAAAGGCGGTAAAAAAGATAAACGTAATATAAAAAGCCCAACTGAAGGGATAAACCTCCATGGTTTCGTACATTACATCCGTCCAGTCCTCAAAGGTCATCACCCGAAACAAAGTTAACAAACTTAAGGCAATATCGCCCCAAAGAACTTCATTTATTTTTGCAAAAAAAGTGGTGCCAACTGCTGCATAGATGTAAAAAATAATAAACATAAGAAGCATCACATAGCCTAGGCGCGGCAATGCTTTGATTAATGAATTTAATAACAAACGTAACTCAGGGATAATAGAGATCATTCTCAAGACACGAAAAATACGAATTAGACGACCAACAATCGCAAGCTCACTATTATCGATGGGCACAATACTGATAATAACAATTAAGGTATCAAACACATTCCATGCATCTTTAAAAAAATTGCGTTTAACCGGCTCTGCAAAAAAGCGAATTAATATCTCGGTCAAAAAAATAAACGTAATTAGCCAATCTAATACCACAATTAACTTTAAGACAGATTCAGGAATAGGATAG
>CAXMPB010000051.1:0-7407 GCA_964195035.1 Cellvibrionaceae bacterium
CTCCAAATGTATTTCATCCTTTTGGTCTTTTGTCTTAAGATCAACAATTCATTCGGCAAGAAAATGTATAAAGCTTTGCTAGCTGCAAAAATCAATGGCCGCAAGGTAACTTAACAGGCTTTAAAGTCTGCAATGCTCACAAGGGTGTAGAGAATCCTAGAAGAATGGAAATCATGTAGGCTAATAGATGAAGCGAAGTGCGAAGTCAGTCATAAAGCAGACTCTGATGAAAGTATAACTAACACCAAACGAGTCGTGGACAATTTATACCTACTCTAAAGACTCGTTATCTCGCAGGCGCTCAAGGCGGGCCTCCTCTTCAGCGAGCACTGCTTTAATATCTTCTAAAACAGAATCGACATCGGCGTCATCGGCATCGTCTTCAAATAAGCCGGTTAATATGGTTTCGGGATATAACTCGCCATCTTCATATAGCGCCCAAATTTCTTTGGCGTATTGAGTCTTTAAAAGTTCTGGCGCAAATTGCCCATAATAATTACGCATATTATTAACGTCGCGCTCGAACATGACTTGAGCATTATTATTGGCTGCCGCATCCACGGCCTGCGGCAAATCGATAATGACTGGGCCCAGGCTATCGACAAGCACATTAAATTCAGATAAATCGCCATGCACCAAACCCGTACAAAGCATGCGCATCACATATTCCATGACTAAGGCATGATCCTCTAGGGCTTGCTCGGCAGACATACTGACATCACCTAAGCGCGGTGCAACATCACCCTCGTCATCGGTAATTAACTCCATTAACAATACGCCATCGAGACATCCAAAGGTCTCTGGCACGCGCACGCCGGCTAGAGCGACACGAGAAAGTGCATCGACCTCGGCATTTTGCCAAATCTCTTCTTGCTGTTTGCGGCCAAACTTAGAGCCTTTCTCCATTGCTCGGCCACGTCGACTATTGCGAACTTTACGCCCTTCTTGATATTGAGCTGCTTTTTTAAAGCTACGTTTCGCCGCCTCTTTATAGACCTTCGCACAACGTATGTCAGAGCCACAGCGCACCACATAAATATCAGCCTCTTTGCCACTCATCAATCGGCTGATCACTTCATCGATCCAGCCGTCATCTACAAGCGGCTGAATTCGTTTTGGAATTTTCATGCGTACTCTATTACCCTGTCTTTTACTTTTGATGCGACCAGCTATCCTATCATTGAAAGGGTCTGGGCGGAGGCATCTGTTCGAAATTAACTACTTAGGGGTCTCAATATTCATTAATCACCTAGCGCGACGAATATAACTACGCAATCATTGTATCTTTTGATGAACATAAGAAAGAGACAAGATGCAGCCCTTTAGAGACCCTAAACCCCATCCTTAAAAAACGTTTTGCGATAATACTTAAGCTCTTCGATCGAGTCTTTAACATCATCCATAGCTAAATGCGCACCCGATTTTTTAAAGCCTTTTAATAACTCTGGGCTCCAGCGTTTGGCGAGCTCTTTGATTGAGCTGACATCGAGGTTACGATAGTGAAAGTATTCTTCTAGCTTGGGCATATAATTAGCTAAAAAACGGCGGTCTTGGCAGATCGAATTACCCGCCATTGGTGACTTGCCTTTAGGCACCCAGCCCTCTAAAAACTTAATAGTAACAGCCTCTGCAAACGCGGTCGTTATTTCGCTTTGGCGCACCCGCTCAGTCAGGCCAGATTTACCGTGCTGGTTGGTATTCCACGCATCCATACCTTTAAGAATTTCATCACTTTGATGAATCGCATATACAGGGCCTTCGGCAAGTATATTTAACTCGCTATCGGTAACGATGGTGGCGATTTCGATAATGACATCATTATTAGGCTCAAGACCGGTCATTTCTAGGTCTATCCAAATTAGGTTTTCATCTTTCATACTGTGTTTATCCTTGTTTTGCGTTATTCTAACGCGAAATGAGGCGAGCGTAATCATTTGCTCAACCGATTTATGAATTGATTGCGTTATTAATTAAACTGTAAATCAATAAGTGGCTATTTAAGCCTTAACTCGACCGCTAACTAAACCTTAACTCAACCATTAAATAAGAGCATTGAATGAGTAAACGTAAATTATCGCGCCGCCAAGCATGGCGAATTGAAAAAATTCAGCAAGAGCGTGAAGCTCGCGCTGCCAAACGCGATGCGAATTTAGATCAACTCGATGGCGATGCAGACAATAGTGGCGATAAATCTAACAACACTCAATTAGGCCCCGAACAATTAGGTTTGGTGATTGCGCACTTTGGCACTCAGGTTGAAGTCGAATCGCTTAGTTTGACCATAGATAAAAATCCTCCAGTTAAAGAAATAGCAGTAAAACAACAAGCTGACGAACCACAAGAGCGTATTCGGCGTCGCTGCCATTTTAGAGCCAACCTTGGCTCACTGGTTACTGGCGACCATGTGGTGTTTCGAGACGGCAACCCAATGGGCGTTATTGTTGCGGTTAAAGAGCGGAAAACTGCGCTCTCGCGTCCCGATCCTTATGGAGATTTAAAAACCATTGCCGCTAATATCGACCGTATTTTAATTGTGATTGCACCCGTCCCTAGACCCCATACGCAATTGGTCGATCGCTATATTGTTGCCGCCGAGACCCTAGGTATAAAGGCAGCACTAGTCATTAATAAAACTGATTTAATTAATGATAGCAACCGCGATACCTTTGATAATTTTGTCGATCTGTATCGGGGCCTAAATTATGAAGTGATCACTGCCTCGACCTATAAGGCTATTGATCAAGATGATAATAATGAAGAGGAATACGAAGGCCTTACAGACTTACAAGAATTTTTAGCCGACCACACCTCTGTTTTTGTTGGGCAATCAGGTGTTGGCAAGTCATCATTAATTAATGTACTAATTCCCGATTTGAATTTACAAGTAGGCGAGATTTCCGAGTCTAACCAAAAAGGTACTCACACAACAACTACCGCACAATTATTTCATTTTCCAAAAGGCGGTGATTTAATCGATTCGCCAGGGATTCGTGAATTTGGCTTATGGCATATGAGTGGCGAGGATATTTTAGAAGGCTTTATAGAGCTGAGACCATTTATTGGCCATTGTAAGTTTAGAGATTGCCAACATAAAAAAGAACCCCAATGTGCGATTCTTGGCGCTTATGAAGATGGAATAATAAGCTCTTACCGAATGGAGAGTTATGAAGCATTACGAGAAAGCACTGAGAAATAATAACTAAAAAAAACAATGGTGAAAACAACTAAGGTGCATCCACAAGCTAACGACAGGTCAACTATAACTACCTATAATGCGATTGAAATAGGGTTATAGTTGCTTAGAATCTTCGACTAATTTAGAGGCACCTTCTAACATCTGATGTAGTTCCTCTATATTTTCTTGCACACGATCACTGCCTAACTGATTACTAATACGCGCTAACTCTGGTAATTTTTGCAGTGTTTTTTTACCGGTTTCAGTGCTATAAAAAGCGCTAATATCTTTTAATTCTTGCACCGAGAAAGTTGTTGAATATAAATTGACAATATCATCTTTTAAACTTTCATAGCTCATGTGTTTAGCTAAAAATGCTTTCATCACACCAACATAAGGTACAAGCTCGGGGTTTTTCTGCACTTGAAAATCAAGACTTTGAGTAATTGATTGTTCGAGGATTTCCTCCATACCCAGATTATCTAATAACTTTTCTGCCTCTGCTACCGCCTCGTCATTGGCCCAAACATTCATCGAAAATAATGGTGACATTATAAAAAGCGTACAACAAATTAATTTTTTTACTCTCTTCATTACATCCCTCTCAACCTGACAGTTTATAAAATTGAACTTAGTTTTTCTTTATTCCTGTGACAGGGCAAAAGCCATATGAAAATTATATGTATAAAGCTATTGATACTTATTATCTATCAATAGCTGTTTGCACAACATTAACTTATCTCTTGAGCCGAACCCCATGTTAACTGTCGATGTTCAAGATATTCTTTTGCGGTAGCTCTTGCAGATTCATCTGCGCCTGCATGGTTTGCAACGGCATCTATTATTGCTAAAAACCGCGTTTTTTCTGACTCATCGATATCGGTATTAATAACTCTGGCCAATATATTTACGGTTACATAGGTAGGCCTAGATTCAAGCGACGCTAATAAAGCCGGTAAATAATTAGTGCTTGAGCCCTCGATTAAAGTCACTAAGGGACCGGGGGTACCTAACTCTATATTTGGATATTTTTCATAAAAAGTAAAAATGTCCGCAAGGGTATCCCCTAACTCTTGCCCCTCAAGCATGTCGCTTAAGTCGTATAGGGCGAGCTCTAAATCGCTTGCGCCAAAATCGCCACTGTTTAAATAATGGGCTACATCTAATGTGGCCAGCTTGTGGCAAAACGTTTTACTATTCGAATCCATAATAATCTCTATTGTGGCCGCTCTTCAATTGGCCAATTAATTGTTGCATACGTTTGTTTAAGGCGTAAAGGCCTAACTGCTATTGACTTGCATTCAGCTCATCCACTATAAAACTCAAAATATAAGCTCGTCATAGGCGGCAAAATGCTCGTTTATGATCTATATTGTAGTGATGAATGCGCCATCAATACTACCATCTAAAATCACCACTACAAACATGCAAAAGCCAGAGCAGGCTAATTGTCGCCTCTCGCTATGGTTACAAAAGCTACCCAGCCATACTTTGGCGGTGAATCATCGCGTGGCTAGAAAAGTGCTGAATGAAATTGCCGATCAAAATTCATCTTCTACGCCCATAGCGTTGCTATTACAACAAGACCCCGTATTGTGCTTAAAGCTATATTTGCAGGTTAAACGCAAATTAAACAACAAAGATACACGCATACAAGGCCTAGAACACCTCATTAGTTTAATGGGTACAGAGAGCATTAAACAACTCATTAACCAAGCACCTAAAGATAGCCAAGCTAAATACGCCGTAAGTGACAGCCAGCAAGAGCTATATGCCGCCAGTTTTTTTGCTGCACAACTTGCCAGCCAATTACTGCCTAAAAAACACGGTACACAGGGTAAGTTATTCTTTTTACCTGCATTACTGTTAAATGCGCCTTTATGGCTAATGTGGGTAGCAGCACCTAAATTAATGGCGTTGGTTAAAACCGCAAAAAGTGAGAATAACAAAACAACAAACCCCTTAGAAGACCTGTTTGAGCAAAAGCTGAGCTTTCCTATTCATGATCTTTTAGAGCAAACCGAACGTTATTTACCGCTGCCCGAGCTTAGCTTAAAGGCACTGACGACACGCCTTGATAAAGACACCGAGTTTTGGGCTAAAGTTAATTATATTCCTATGGCACAACTACTCCCCTGGATCGCTAATGATACAGAGGCTAAACGCCGCCTATATGCTCCCGAGATTGGGCTGTATTTGCTTAACCACTATGCACTTGCGGTTTATTTTGATAAACAAGGCAAACACATTAAGCGTCTAGGTAGACTAGCAGCAAGACATTTAGGCATAAGCGAACAAGACTTTAATCAAGACGTTATTACTATTGCGAGCACCATTGAACTCCCGCAAGAGATGAAGGGACGCTTCTCACCGCTTTACCGCTATCGTGGCCTACACAAAGAACTCAGTGATGACAAAGTCTATAGCAATACCGCCATACTCAAGCAGTATTTGCTTAAACTAAAGCAATCTAAGGTGAGTAATAATAGCTTACAATTAGCACTTGAGGCCTTTATGCAAGGTGCTGAAGTTCAGCGAAGTATGATTTTTGTGATTAAAGAGAACCGCTTAATACTTAAATACCTTGCAGGCTTTACTGGCGATGCACTCAAAAACTTAAACATAAATTTTAATGATGCTGGCGAGCTATTCGTCCATCTTTTAGACCAGCCCGTTGTAATTATTGCCGATAAACGTAAGTTACCCCGCATTGTGCAACAATTACCAACAGCCCTTGCCCAATATTGGGAGCCAAGACCTTGCGGTATTATGTCGCTATTTAATCATGGCGAGCCCTACGCGATTGTAGTCTGCGAGCACAATGACTGGAGTGCCCAACGACACGAACACTTTAAAATTATTGGCAAACACCTGCTCCATAATCTTAAGCATTGTGATTATTAGATCGCTCTAAACGTCACCTATCAACCCAAATAAACCTTATCCATCTGTTGTTATTTGCGAGCACAATGACTGGAGCAGCCAACATTGCCACTAACACTTTAAAATCATTGGTAAACACCTGCTCCATAATCTTAAGCATTGTGATTATTAGATCGCTCTAAACGTCACCCATCAAACCTCTGTAAGCCTTATCCATCTGTTGTTATTTGCGAGCACAATGACTGGAGCAGCCCTATGTGTTTCTTTATATTTAAAAGCTGTCAGAAATTTGCTTATATTGCATACTTTACTTCCCGAAGCGGACTATCCACAGGTAAAAACTCACACTCGAAAAACGTCGCTAAGTGCCAAAAGCGGGCATTAACGCCTAGCGTAAGTTGTAGTTTTGAAGTGCAACGGAAAAACTATCCACTTCACGCATTGGTTATGCAGCTTGGGTAACTTCCCACCCAGGGAAAACAAGTACAGCAGGATGGCATTTAAGGGCATGCGCCAGTGTCTTAGCACGTTCAACGCCTAAGTTAATTCTGTCATTTTCAATCGCAGATAAAGTAGATTGAGGAATATTAGTTAAAAGTGCTAATTGGTTTTGGCTTAATTCTTGAAGCTCACGAATAATGCGTACAGATTCACCCACCGAAACTTTAATGGTTTGTTTGGCTTTAGTAAAATTTTTCATAGTTAATTGCTCCTGTAGTCATGCGGAGTAACGCTCATTACTTTAACGAATATCTGTTCTTGTTCAATTTGATAAATGACACGATATTGTAAGTTAAGCCTAGAAGAGCGATGTCCTTCCCAGTTGCCGGATAGGGCTTCATCGTTAAAGCCTCTAATTAATCTAAGACCTTGTGGTCCTGAGATTCTTACGATATCTTTCCACTTTTCGTAACGGCGCAGAATTTCAGAAGGAATTTTCTGAATCTGCTTTGTTGCTTTTGAGTGTTCGTATATTTCCCACATACTATAAATGGTATCATACCATATATGGTATGCCAACCTAATTTAAAGCTGCATAACGAGGCTGTAGAAAAGAGGACGAGGACACGCACTCTACATTGACAGACGAGTGGCCTACCGTTACAATAAACACTGTTCATCCATACAGAAAAGGATTTCTTATGACGACTGCACGCGCTCAACAAATATCCCTTGCCGATACCCCCTACCACCACATTATGTCTCGGTGCGTTCGCCGCTCATACTTATGCGGCACTGACGAACTTACAGGGCAATGCTACGAACACCGCAGAGCATGGATAGAAGACCGTATTCGATTACTCGCTACCGTGTTTTCGATCGATATTTGTAGCTATGCCGTCATGAGT
>CAXMPB010000052.1:0-19323 GCA_964195035.1 Cellvibrionaceae bacterium
ATATTTGGCCTTCGCCCGCAATCACCTCGGTGCCTGGGCCAATCACGATGGTTACGTTACTTTGTATATCGGGGTTACCTGCTTTACCAATTCCCGCTATACGACCATCTTTAATACCAACATCGGCTTTAACAATACCCCAGTGATCGAGAATAGTGGCATTGGTAATGACAACATCAACAACCTCAGCGGCAACACGCTGACTTTGTCCCATACCGTCGCGAATCACTTTACCGCCGCCAAACTTTACCTCTTCTCCGTAAAGCGTGTGATCTTTTTCAACTTCAATTATTAGCGCTGTATTACCAAGGCGTACGCGATCGCCCGTGGTTGGACCAAACATTTGTGCATAGGCGACTTTATCCATTCGAGTCATTAGTTGTCTCCCGCGTTTGATGTTGGTGAGCCTGAAGATGACGTATTTGGTGCAATAGGATCCAAAGCACCCATTACATCACCACGAAATCCATAAACAATCCGATCTCCGCCAAAGGCAACTAGTTCAACATCGCGATCTTGACCTGGCTCAAAACGCACAGCAGTACCCGAGGCAATATTTAATCGAAAGCCCTTGGTTTTTTCACGATCAAAACTTAAAAATGTATTGGTCTCGTAAAAGTGATAGTGGGAGCCCACTTGAATAGGTCGATCGCCGCTATTTTCAACACGCACTGTTATTGTATCTCGGCCTACGTTAATTTCGATAGTGCCTTCATCGATAATAAGCTCACCTGGAATATGTTGTTTATCGGAAGATAATTGATTCATATTACATCGCCATTAATTAATTGGATTATGTACGGTGACAAGTTTGGTACCGTCTGGAAATGTTGCCTCGACTTGAACTTCGGTTACTAGCTCGGCAACACCATCCATAACATCATCAGCATTTAAAATCTCTTTGCCATAACTCATAAGCTCTGCCACAGTTTTACCATCGCGTGCGCCCTCCATAATTTCTAAAGAGAGATAGGCAATTGTCTCTGGGTAATTGAGTTTTACACCACGCTTTAGTCGACGCTCAGCTAATAGTGCTGCGGTTACTATTAGCAACTTATCTTTTTCTCTTGGGAGCAAGTCCATATTCTTACCTTTTTATTACATACTTTTTATTTGAAAATTAGGTCAACCATATACGTGGCTCACAGGCTTTTAGCTGTATTAAGGCCGGCCGTAGACATTGCCATAATAAAGTAAAGCCTTTTCTTGCCTGAAAGGCACTGTCGCCTAAATATCTGGTGATACAAAAATCATTAACCCAAGTGATGCTGATTGTTTTTTCAAAATTTTCTTTGACAAGCACATCGCGTAATTGCTCAGTTAATATATCTCTGCGCTTGCTGTAATCATTATTTTCAAAAGGTCCGGCAATAAAAAAACCACTCACAGTTTTTTTTTGCATGCCTGCATTGCTCGAAAAAAATTGTTCTTTATTTTTATTGCTTGAATCTAATTTATCAACATCTAACTTATCAACAATGAGATTATCAATAAATAATGGTTTATTATTTTTTTCGATACGATAGCGCTGTTTAAAATATCCTAGCTCGAATTTTTCACCGCGCGCAGGCAAACCAAAACAAGTAATCTCCCATGCAAAGATAGAGCTGCTATCGTTGAGTGTAATTGTTGTCTCTAACTCGGCATGCGCTTGGTTATAAACGATTGCCTCCATCGGAAACCATTCTAAAGTTGCATTTTCTTTTAAAACTAAGGTCGTTTGTTGACGCTGCACCGGTGATTTTTTTCGCGCTTTATACATGCGTGTAGCGCCCGGCGTAGTGACTAGCCCCTTAGCAGATTCTTCTAGTTCGATGTTAAGTGTTAGCGTGTCGCCTGAGACAAGCCCACCGGGGGGATGTAATAAATAGACATGAGCAACATCTGCGCCCTCGGGGTAAAAGGGCTTTTGCACATAAAGCGGACCACGGTGACGATTACGTGTTAGACGAGTACCACGTTTTTTAATCTGACTAAAAACCAAGGTTAAATCTGCTTGCCAATGCCAGTTTGGATCATCGCTGACTGCTTGAACCTTTTTCTCAGGTAAAGAATATGGCATATAATTTTTTATTTCTATATTTGGTGATCTTACTTAAAGATAGCTATTATAATAAATACTTCTAACTAGTGTACATCCATAAATGGCTCGTCGCGAGGCAGAATCAAAATAGGAAGTCCTGTTTATGGATGAGCATAACTATACAGCAAGATATTTTTTAATTAGCTCGTCAGATAAATCGGGCATTAGGCCGCTTGCCACAACGCTGCCTTTTTCCATTAAGCGAAACTCTTTACCTACTTTACGTGCAAAATTTAATTTTTGCTCAACTAACAAAACTGTCATGCCTTCCTCTTCGTTGAGACGGGTAATTACATTGCCAATTTGCTGAACAATATTTGGCTGGATACCTTCATTAGGCTCATCTAAAATCAATATTTTTGGCTCAATAATTAATGCACGGCCAATTGCTAATTGCTGTTGTTGTCCGCCCGATAAATCTCCACCCCGGCGTCCGAGCATATCGTATAACACAGGAAAGAGTTCATAAATTTTTTCAGGTATCGTCTTCAAACCATCTTTTCTACAGGGTAACCCTACTCGTAGGTTTTCTTCAACGGTTAACTGAGGAAAAATATCACGGCCCTGGGGTACATAAGCAACGCCCATATAAGGCCTTGCCTCAGCAGTTTTAGATTGCACCTCGGTACCATCGACGCTGATTACTCCACTAGCTGTTGGCAACAAGCCCATTAAGCATTTTAACAGCGTTGTTTTACCCACACCGTTACGACCCATCAAGCACACACAAGAACCTGGTACTATTTCTAAATTTAAGTCCCACAAGATTTGCGAGCCACCATATAATTGATTTATATTTTCAAACTTAATCATAATTTAGATCTTTTTATGTTTTGATACACGCATTGATAACTACCCTTGTGATATTTATTCTTCACCGAGATAGACGCGTCTGACATCACTATTATTTTGAATTTCATCCATCGAACCCTCGGCTAAAACCGAGCCTTGATCTAATACAGTGACATGCTTAGCAATACTTCTTACAAACTCCATATCGTGCTCAACCACAATAACGGTTCGCTCGCCGGCTAGTGACGTTAATAACTCTGCAGTGTGCTCGGTCTCTTGTGCAGTCATGCCCGCCACGGGCTCATCGACTAACAGTAGGCGTGGGTCTGCAACTAGCAACATCCCAATCTCTAGCCACTGCTTTTGTCCATGCGATAGCGAACCTGCTAACAACTGATATTGATCCTTTAAGCCAATAATACTAAGTACTTCATCAATACGTGTTTTTTGCTCGCCGTTTAAGGTTGAGAATAATGTAGTGATAATTGATTTATTGACTTTTAAGGCTAGCTCTAAATTACTATAAACATCGAGCGCTTCAAAAATAGTAGGCTTTTGAAATTTACGACCAATGCCAAGCTCTGCGACTTCTGATTCTGTTTTATCTAATAAATTAATAGTTTGACCGAAATATGCACTGCCTGAATCGCAGGGGGTCTTACCCGTAATCACATCCATAAAGGTAGTTTTACCCGCTCCATTAGCACCGATAACACAACGCAATTCGCCATCATTCACATAGAGGCTTAAATTATTGAGTGCTTTAAAGCCATCAAAACTTACACATAAATCTTCTATATACAGAATGATATTTTTATCGACATTAATCTTTTTTTCATGAATTAAGACAGGCCAAACTTGATCGCGTCGCCAAGTTTCACGTAGTGATTCTAGAGTACTCATGAGCTCACCTCGGTAGTTGGTGAAGAATCGTTTTTAGTCTTATGCCTATCTATCATTTTATTTTTATAGTCGCTAAAAAGGCCAACAACACCCCTAGGTAAGAAAATAGTCACTACAACGAATAAACCACCCAATGCAAATAGCCATGCCTCTGGAAATATTCCAGTAAAGCGTGTTTTGGCATAATTAACTAAAATAGCGCCCAGTATAGCGCCGTATAAAGTTCCACGACCACCGACAGCAACCCACACAACAATCTCAATTGAATTAAGTGGTGCGAATTCACCGGGGTTAATAATACCTACCTGCGGTACGTATAAGGCACCGGCAATTGCAGCAAGAATAGCGGAATATACAAACAGCCAAACTTTATAGCTCTCAGTCTTATAGCCCAAAAACCGTGTCCGCGGCTCGGCATCGCGAATAGAAATAATCACCCGGCCAAATTTAGATAAGAAAATTGCGCGACTTAATAAATAGGCGAAGGCTAATACTGCCGCTGATATTGCAAATAAGGTGATCCTTGTATTATCCGACTGTAAATTAAAGCCTAAGATATCTTTAAAATCTGTCAGACCATTATTGCCACCAAAGCCCATTTCGTTTCTGAAAAAAGACAGTAATAAAGCATAAGTTAATGCCTGTGTCATAATTGATAAGTACACCCCCGTTACACGCGAGCGAAACGCTAACCAACCAAACACATAAGCTAAAATGCCGGGCACCAAAGCCACTATTATCATCGCAAACCAAAACTGATCAAAACCCTGCCAGAACCAAGGCAACTCTTGCCAGTCCAGAAATACCATAAAGTCTGGTAGCAGAGGATTGCCATAAACACCGCGATCGCCAATTTGACGCATCAAGTACATGCCCATACCGTAACCACCAAGGGCAAAAAAAGCGCCGTGACCCAAACTTAAAATACCACAATAGCCCCAAATAACGTCAACGGCTAAGGCAAGTAAGGCTAGACATAAATACTTACCAAATAACGTGACCGTAAAGGTATCGATATATAGCGCTGAGTCTTTTGGTACAAATACATTACCAACAATAACAACCAGCGTTGCGATAGCTAGAACACTTAAAAACCAACGACTGCCTGAATCGGATAAAAGACTTTCTCGTTTTGGCATTAAAAAATTTGTATTCATTCTGCTGCTCTCCCCTTTTGAGGAAACAAGCCACGAGGGCGTTTTTGAATAAACAAGATAATACCGACGAGCACAATGATATTAGCCAGCACTGCGCCGGTTTGAGGCTCTAAGAATTTATTAAGTACACCGAGGGTGAACCCACCCACCAATGTTCCCCATAAATTTCCTACACCGCCAAAGACTACAACCATAAATGAATCTATGATGTAGGCCTGCCCTAAATTTGGACCCACATTCGTAATCTGACTTAGCGCAACACCCGCAAGACCTGCAATACCAGAACCTAGCCCAAAGGTCATCGCATCAACCCAATCAGTGCGAATACCCATACATTTTGCCATGTCACGATTTTGCGACACAGCGCGCACATTTAGGCCTAGTGATGTTTTACGCAAAATTAATTGCAACAAAAAGAAAACCACCAAGGCAAAGATTAAAATATATAAGCGATTATATGTAATAAAAAAGATGGGATTAATTTCTAGTGCACCACTCATAAACTCAGGTGTTGAAACTTGGCGATTGAGTGGCGAGAAAATACTTCGAACACACTGCTGTAAAATTAAACTAATGCCAAACGTAGCTAATAATGTCTCTAACGGTCGCCCTTTTAGAAACTGTATAACGCCTCGCTCGATTATAATACCGACACTGGCGGAGACGATAAAAGCAGCAGGAATTGATATTAAAATAGATAGGGCTAAATGATTTGGCATTAATAATTGGACAACATAGGTAGTATAGGCACCTAGCATAATCATTTCACCATGGGCCATATTAATTACGCCCATTACACCAAAGGTGATTGCTAGCCCTGCAGCAATTAACAAAAGCACGGAGCCTAGGCTTAGACCAAAAAATAAAGTCTCTATATAGCCATAGAACTTTATACTCTCTTCGATATTCTTTAAGGTCTTAGTGGCACTAGCGATGACTAAAGTGTTTTTCTCTTTATAACTACCTTCAGCATCTTTCTCTAGCAATTTTGTTATTTGATTACGTACTACTGGCTCAAGATTTCCCTTTAGACTAGCCAATGCTTGTAGGCGTAGACTATCATCAGTACTTTTCAAATTGGCAATAGCCAGTGCTGTATCTATTAAAGAAATTATTTTAGAATTAATTTCAATCTCTTTTATTTCGTATAAGAGGGCAACATTCTCTTCTGTTAAATCATTAAATATACTTTTAACTGCGCTCTCCCTGAGCTTTATATTTTTTGATCCGAGCGACTTCTGAGCAATTACTTTACGGATTTTAGAACGCAATTTGTTATTTGTTTTTACTTTTCTCAATGTATTTTTTTTAACATTTTCAATAGGCTTATCATCAAAAAATCCGTCGCTATCGATTGTTTTGTCTTGCAGTATCGTTATAGTGACCAGGCGTTTAGATTTTTTCTCAAAATAAAGATTGCCATCTACTAATGCGCTCAACAATGGCAGTAATCTTTCGTTCTCAAGCGTTGATAGTTGATCAACTAAAACAGATACCTGCTTTAACTTTGCACCCGCTAGTTGATTAGCCACTTCAGTAATAACTTGTGGGCCTTCTTTGTTTTGTGCTTGGGCAAAACTTATAAATAAAATTACCGAAAAAATAATTATCAATTTAGATACATAAATATTTAATTTATTATTTTTTTTTTGATGTATTACATCAACCATACTTTAACCTAATAGCGGTAATAGCTTATCACCGCCCTTTGTAAATTATTTTTTTTATATTCAAAAAACAAAAAGCAGAGGGATTAACCTCTGCTTTTAAACACCATAACTCTATCTTAAAAATTTTGACCCGAACATTTTTTAGTTTCAGTGTTGTAGTTACCGCAGTTAATTTCTGGATCTTGCCAATCTGAAATAAGTTTAGCGCTTTCGGTTAAGTGATCTGTCCAAGCATCACCCGCTACTTCTTCGGTTGATGATACAATTTCAAATTGACCATCTGCTTGAATCTCTCCAATTAACACCGGCTTAGTAAAATGATGGTTTGGAAGAACTTCAGCAACGCCGCCAGTTAAGTTTGGCACTTTAATGCCGTACATAGCAGAGCGAACTTTATCAACTTCAGTTGAACCTGCTTTTTCAACAGCTTTTACCCATGCTTTAAAACCAATATAAGTAGCTTCCATTGGATCGTTAGTTACACGATTATCGTCTTTAATAAACGCTTTCCATTTTTTGATGAATTCGTCATTAGCATCAGATTCAGCACTTTGGAAGTAATTCCAAGCGGCTAAATGACCTACCAATGGCTTAGTATCAAAGCCTGACAACTCTTCTTCGCCTACAGAGAATGCAACAACTGGAATATCTTCCGCTGATACACCTTGGTTGCCTAACTCTTTATAAAATGGAATGTTTGCATCGCCATTAATTGTAGAGACAACAGCTGTCTTTTTTCCGGTACTACCAAACTTCTTGATTGAAGACACAATACCCTGCCAATCTGAATGACCAAAAGGCGTGTAATTAATCATAATATCTTCAGCGGCAACACCATTTGACTTTAAATATGCCTCTAAGATTTTATTGGTCGTACGCGGATAAACATAATCGGTGCCTGCAAGCACCCAACGTTTAACTTCAAGTTCATTCATTAGGTAATCAACCGCTGGAATTGCTTGCTGATTTGGCGCAGCGCCGGTGTAAAAAATATTTTTTGAAGACTCTTCGCCTTCATATTGCACAGGGTAAAACATCAGGCCATTCAGCTCTTCAATAACCGGTAAAACAGATTTACGTGACACTGACGTCCAAGAACCAAAAATCACATCAACTTTTTCCTTAACTAAAAGCTCACGAGCTTTCTCAGCAAATAGTGGCCAGTTAGAGGCAGGATCTACAACTACAGGCTCTAGCATTTTACCAAGCAAGCCACCTTTTTTGTTTTGATCTTCAATCATCATCAACACGGTATCTTTTAATGTGGTTTCACTAATTGCCATGGTGCCAGAAAGTGAATGCAACACACCGACCTTAATTGTATCTGCCGCCATTGCAACAGAAGTTACAAGAGTAAGCGCGCACGCCGCTACCAATTTTTTCATTATTTATATCCCATTGATTAAAATAGTTTCTCTACTTGCACCAGAAGCTCAAGCAGAACATGGGTTTATTATTATCGAAATTGAGGTTTTTCGGTATAGGCCTAAAACTCTAGACGAGTACGTCATTTGACGTATGGTTTAATTTTGCGAATGGTTTGATTGCACGAAGGGAATGGCGCTTATAAACTACGGCGTTAAATATGTCGCTCAGTATTGATGATTGCGATAATTCACGTTAAATACATTTAATGAATGCATCAATACTACTATCGAGCGATTTTTATATAGAAGTTATATAGCTTATGTTTTTTATTCTGGCGGGTGTGTTTTTATTCAAAACATAGACTCTGCCTGTAGTTTTACTAGGACAAGCTTAATCAATTAGCTCAATATAGCTGGGATTGATAGCAATGAGCTTTTGTTTATACAAGCTACCTAGAGCGCGCTTAAAATTCTTTTTACTGACTTTAAAGGTAGTAAATATTGCCTCGGGAGAACTTTTATCAGAGAGTTCTAACTTACCATTTTCCTGCTGCAGGGCTTTTAAAATTCGCATCTCTAGCTGGTCGCGAGTTTTATCGTCTAAGGTATTGATACTCAAATCTATCTTACCATCGTCTTCTCGTATATTTTTTACCCAGCCCTTCATACGACTACCAAATTTTAATGGCTGAGATAAATCACTGTGATAGATTAAACCAAGTTGTTGATTATTAATCACCGCTTTAAAGCCAAGATCCGATTCAGCTGCAATCAACAAATCAACTGCATCGCCTTTTTGTAATGCCAGGCCATCTTCTTCTAAATATTTGTGCAGCATGGTACTCGCGATTAATCTATCGCTATTATCTTGCACCACATAAACTACATAAGAGCCGCCTTCACGCACTGGATAGGCCTGCTCTGCGTGAGGCAGCAGTAGATCTTTAGGCATACCCCAATCTAAAAACGCACCAAACTTGCCGACTGAAACAACTTTAAGTAGTGCGCACTCGTTCACGTTAACTAAGCTACTAGTAAGCGTTGCAAGGATTTTATCGGAGGCATCGCGATACAAAAAAGCATCGACAACATCGCCTTTTTGTAAAGTTGTTGGTGCATTACGTAAAAACACTTGACCATACTCGCGAGCGTCAACAAAGGTACCTTTGTCACTTAACTCAATTACTTTTAGGCTGTTGTTTTGTTCTAGTTTTATCATTAATTAATACCCGCGCGCTTAAATACATCATTAACGATTACTTGTGCTTCGTTAATAACCGTTTGCAAATGTGCTTCGCTTTCAAAGCTCTCAGCATAAATTTTATAAACATCTTCTGTACCTGAAGGCCGTGCGGCAAACCAAGCATTTTCTGTGACGACTTTTAGCCCACCAATCGCAGCATTATTACCCGATGCATGAGTTAATTTTTCAAGTATATTTTCGCCTGCTAAATTATTAGTACTCACATCATTTTTCGATAAGTTTTTTAAACAGTTTTTTTGATCCGTATTTGCAACCGCATCGATACGCTTATAGAAAGGTGCGCCAAATTCTTTAGTTAAGATTTTATAGTATTCCCCTGGGTCAATGCCGGTAACTGCTGTTATCTCTGCGGCGAGCAGACCTAAAATAATGCCATCTTTATCCGTTGTCCAAACGCTACCGTCACGGCGTAAGAATGTAGCACCTGCACTTTCTTCTCCGGCGAAGCCAGTTTTATGTTCAAAAAGATCGCTAACGAACCATTTAAAACCAACAGGAACTTCTAATAGTTTTTTATTGAGTTTTTTAGCGATGCGATCAATCATACTTGAGGACACCAAGGTTTTACCGATTGCTAAACCCGACTTCCACTGAGGGCGGTTTTGATAAAGGTAATCAATCGCCACGGCTAAAAAATGATTGGGATTCATCAAGCCCTGTGACATTGTTACAATACCGTGACGATCAAAATCGGGGTCGTTAGCAATCGCAATATCGTAATCGTCTTTTAAATTTATAAGATTCGCCATTGCATATGGACTAGAACAATCCATACGAATTTTTCCGTCTTTATCTAAAGGCATAAAGGCAAAGCTTGGATCGACTCTGCGATTGACGACATCTATTTTAATACCGTAAGTTTTTGCAATACAGTCCCAGTATGCAATTCCAGAGCCGCCTAAAGGGTCAACGCCGATACGTATGTTAGCCTTGGCAATTGCCTCCATATCGATCACTGACTTTAAGTCATCTACGTAGGGCTGTATATAATCATAATCGACAACAAACTCTGAGTGCCACGCATCAGAAAATGACACTTCTTGTACACAGTCATTGCCAGCGATAATAATTTCGTTTGCACGAGTTTGTATTTGTGAAGTGACATCGGTATCGGCTGGGCCGCCGTTAGGGGTATTGTATTTAAAACCACCGTCTTGTGGTGGATTATGGGACGGCGTGATTACAATTCCATCGGCCAAGCCTATACTAACGCTTTTAGGTAAGCTGCTATTAAGCGTGGCATTATTTTGTTTATCGTCATCAAGGTTATTAAAGTCACTCCTATTAAGATCTTCACTGTTAGAGCTGTTTTTATTAAAAGAAAGAATAGCGTGAGAAATAACAGGTGTCGGCGTATAAATTATTGGCGATGTCGTTGGTGATTGAAAAGTACGCCCTAGCTGCACAACAACATAAACACCATTGGCAACCAGCACTTGCAGTGCCGTACTAAAGGCACATTCAGAAAGTGCATGAGTATCTAGCCCTAAAAAAAGTGGACCTGTAATGTTTTTTTGCTGGCGATATTCAACTAATGCTTGGCAAATTGCCTGAACGTGCACTTCGGTAAATGAAGCGTTACTGGATGAGCCGCGATGACCTGACGTACCAAAACTAACAAGGGAATCACTTGAGGGTTGTTGCGTATAATAATCGCTGACTAAGCGAGGCACATTAATTAAATCACTCTCTATGGCTAATTGTCCTGCTCGCTTATGCACGCTCATCGAATTATATTTCCTCTATGATTATTTAATTTAAACATTAAATACACGTCTTCCTAAATTTTAAGGAATCGAGAAAAACTAGTCTTACGATCATAACTGTAGATACATTTATCGAGCGCTTTCAAGACACAAAGTACTCTAAAAATATTTATATAGAAAATGGATGACGTAAAACAATTGTCTCGACACGATCTGGGCCCGTCGAAATAATATCAACTGGTGCGCCAACCAGCTCTTCAATGCGCTTTATATAATTCACTGCAGCCAATGGTAATGCCGACAAGTCTTGTGCACCAAAAGTATTTTCGCTCCAGCCAGGTATTGATTCGTATACAGGAACAATTTTATCCCAGCCATCGCTATCAAAAGGAATACTTAAATCTTTACCTGCTTGATCTTTATAACCCACACAAATATTAATTTCTTCAAGACCATCTAGCACATCAAGTTTTGTTAAACATATACCCGAAATAGAATTTATACGAATAGCATGTTTAACCGCAACGGCATCAAACCAACCAGTGCGACGTTTGCGACCCGTGGTTGCACCAAACTCATGACCTTTAACGCCTAAATGCTGTCCTACGTCACAACTCAACTCCGTAGGAAAAGGACCTGAACCAACACGTGTTGTATAGGCTTTAGTAATACCTAATACATAATCTAGATACATCGGCCCCATACCAGAACCCGTTGCAACACCACCTGCAGTTGTATTTGAAGAAGTTACAAAAGGATACGTACCGTGATCGATATCGAGAAGTGAGCCTTGCGCGCCTTCAAATAAAATACTTTCACCGGCCTCGCGCGCCGTGTGCAAAGTGTCGGTAATATCTTCTACTAATGGCTTCAACTCTTCGCCTTGGGCAAGTACATCGGCGAGTACTTTTTCAAAATCGAGAGCGTCGACGCCGTAGTATTGAGTTAGCGCAAAGTTGTGATATTCCATGACTTCTTTTAGTTTTTCAGCAAAGGAGGCCTCATTAAATAAATCACCTAAGCGCAAGCCTCGACGAGCCACTTTATCTTCGTAAGCTGGCCCAATACCACGACCCGTTGTACCAATTTTTGCATTGCCACGCTTAATTTCACGCGCCTGATCAAGTGCTACATGATAGGGTAGAATCAACGGGCAAGCCGGAGATAATCGCAGTCGCTCACGCACGGGCACACCGGTTGCCTCTAAGCCAGCCATTTCTATCAACAAGGCTTCGGGCGAAAGTACAACACCGTTACCAATCATGCACTTAACGCCTTCGCGTAAAATACCAGAGGGAATTAAATGCAAAACGGTTTTTTTGCCGTCGATAACTAATGTGTGACCGGCATTATGACCGCCTTGAAAACGCGCCACTAGTGACACCTGATCAGTTAATAGGTCGACAATTTTACCTTTGCCTTCATCACCCCATTGTGTGCCTAAGACGACTACATTTTTACCCATGATATTTTCTCAATAAAAATTAACGGCAATTACTTAAATAGCGAATTAAAAGTAATCATTAAAAACAAAACCCTAAGAAATATAAAAGCGCTAATAAAATTAAAGCGCTTGTACGATATATTTTTTATCAACCAGTACTAATTCTCGATCACAACGCAGCTCTGTAAAATCTGGCGTTTGGGATAAACCACTGACAACACGCGCACCGCCTTCTCTCAAGGCTTGAATCGCTTGCCATTGCTTTGCATCTGTTGACGATGGTGCATAAATACCATTAGAGGGCTGCGTCAGCGACAACAGCGAGAGTACTGAGGTGACATTTAAACCAAAACCAGTCGCGGGACGCGCACGTCCAAAGGCCTCACCAATATGATCGTAACGCCCACCATTAGCAATGGCATCGCCAAAGCCCTCGGCAAATGCCGCAAACACTAGGCCAGTATGATAGTGATAACCACGCAACTCACTTAAATCAAAATATAAATTGATCTCAGGGTAGCGCTCAGTGATCACGTCAGAGACTGCTCGCAATTCATCAATAGCGGCTTCAACCTCAGCAGGTGCGTCGTGTAATTGCTCGCAGGCGTCTACTAGAGTGTCAAGACCACCACACAATGTTGGCAATGTCGTTAACCAATTAATGGTTTGCGCTGATTCAAAATTCTCACTTGCCCAACGTTTTATCCCGGCCACGTCTTTTGCTTCAAGCAGGTCAAAAAACATTGACTCGTCAGCTGCGCCTAATTCTAGTGATTCTAATAAAGCACGATAAATACCCACATGACCCAGCGCTAATGTAACTTTAGGCACATTAATTTGCGCAAGTGAGGCGAGTAATAAGCTAATCACTTCTATGTCGGCGTCGAGACTTGACTCGCCAAACAACTCAACACCCGCCTGAAGTGGCGTTCTTACTGCGAGAGGTGATTTAGGCTTGGCATGTAACACATGGTCGGCATAGCATAGGCGGCTTGGGCCAGACTTTACATAACTGTGTGCATCAATCCTTGCGGCTTGAGGTGTCATATCTGCACGTAAACCCATTAATCTACCCGAGAGCTGATCGACTACTTTTACGGTCAGTAAGTCAAGATCGCCCCCAACACCACTAAGCAATGAATCAGTAAATTCTATCAGCGGTGGCATGATCAATTCATAACCCCAGCTTGCGTAAAGGTCGAGTAGGCGACGACGGAGCTGTTCTACACTTTGCGCCTCGGCAGGTAATACTTCTTCTACGCCGTCGGGTAACAGCCAACGATTAACATTCATCTAATTTCTCTTGTGTGTTTATTAACACTACTTTCAATGACTTTTTAATAACTTGAGTGGGCTACTAGTTAATAGCTAAACCAGCTTTATTAGCGAACCAAATACAACAAGGCAATACCTGCCAACATACTGATCAAACCCATTGTACGCAGATGCCTGTCACTTATTAGGCTTAATGTAGCGACCAAATTGCGCCATTTAGCTGGATACAAAAAGGGGATAACTCCCTCGAGCACCAGCATTAGTGCAAAGCCAATCAGTAGCGCTTCCCACATAACTATCGATCCCACCAATCACCCAATAAACGTTCAAGGTGCATTATAAACAACACCCACAAAAAAACCGAGTCTGTCTAGACTCGGTTTGCGGGATTTTACCACCTTTATGGGGTGGTTTGTAAATTACTCAATTATCATTTGAGCAAGTTACCTGCGGCTATCGCCTAACTATTGCTGAGATACACCATTAGGATTCTTCAAATAGCGGAAGAAATCACTTTTAGGGTCAACCAACATCACATCACCTTTGTTACTAAAGGTCGTTTGGTAGGCATTAAGGCTACGAACAAAACTATAAAACTCGGCATTTCTATTATAAGCAGAGGCATAAATACCTGCTGCCAACGCATCGCCTTCACCTCGGAGTAACTCAGACTCTTTGTAAGCTGTGGCTTCAATGATAACTTTTTGTCTATCGGCAGCGGCACGCTTCTCTTCTGCTTCTTTAGCACCACTAGATCGATATTCCTGAGCCGTTTTTTGGCGCTCAGTTTGCATTCGTCCATATACTGAGTCGCGTACTTCTGCTGGCAACTCAATCTGCTTAACACGAATATCCAATACCTCGATACCTAGCTCTTGTCCAACCGCATCATCAATGGCCTTAGTTAGGTCAGTCATTAATTGATCGCGCTCACCCGACACAGCTTCTTCTAAAGTGCGTTGACCAAACTGATTAGAAATCTCACGATCGATACGATCAGATAAAGCATTTGCGGCGCGACGCTCAGAACCACCGGTCTTAACATAGTAAAGACCTACATCTTTAACTCGCCATTTAGCGTAAGAATCTACTTCTATACGCTTTTGCTGTGTAGTTAATAAGATCTTAGGTGGCGCATCCAGGGTAAGAATACGTCCGTCGAATTTAATAACCTCATCGGCAAATGGATATTTAAAGTTAATACCTGTACCTGGAAAGTCTGGCTGGAGTGCGCCAAAGCGCAGAACAACACCTTTTTGATATTCAGGTAAAATATAAACCGTTGACTTGATCACAAATAATGCAGCAATCACAACAATACCAAAGAATATTGATTTAGTACTCATTAGCGTAGCCCTCTTGAACTATTGTTATTAGCATTAGCTTGAGATCGACGTACTTCTTGAGTCACGCTTTCGTTTATTCTGCGCAATACATCTGGAGACATCTCATCATTTGAAGTTAATGAACCACCGCTATTAATGATCTTGTCTAGCGGTAAAAATAGCATGTTATTGCCACCCTCGACATCGACTAACACCTTCGAGCTGTTACCCATCACAGACTCAATCGCATCGATATATAGGCGTTCACGAGTCACTTCAGGAGACTTTTGATACTCTACCAAAAGCTTCTTAAAACGTTGTGACTCACCTTCGGCTTTAGAGACCACCTGTTCACGGTAACCCGTTGCAGTTTCGACAATACGTGCTGCGCGACCTTCGGCTTCTGGTACAACCGCATTAGCATAACGCTCTGCTTCATTAATCAGACGCTCGCGATCTTCTTTAGCTTTAACCACATCATCAAAAGACGCTTGCACTTCAGCTGGTGGATTACCCTGCTGAATATTAACGTTGACGATTTTGATACCAGTACCATAGCTATCGAGATATTCTTGAAGTTTTTTATCAACTTCAACAGCAATTAATTCACGACCTTCAGATAACACACTATCGAGAACAGTTGAACCAACAACGTGACGCATAGCACTCTCTGTTGCATGCTTTAAGCTATTTTCAGGAGAGCGAACACTCAGCACAAACTTTTTAACATCATTGACGTTGTATTGGATCGTTACCGGCAATTCAACAATACTGATGTCTTTGGTGATCATAAACCCTTTAGTGATATAGCTACGCTCTTCTGTGGTATTAATCACATACACAGAGTCGATAAACTTAGGGTTCCATTTAAGACCAGAGCCTTCTATCGCATGAAATTTACCTAAACGTAAAACCACAGCTTCTTCTTTTGCATCGAGCTGATAAAAACCCGCCGCTAAATAAACAACGATAGCAATGACACCAATTAAACCTGCAATTGGACCCGAGAATTTTGGGCCCGCCGAAGAAGAATCTCCGCCATCGCCATTGCCACCTTTTTTACCAAAGATGTCTTGCACTTTATTTTGAAATTTTTTCAAGGCTTCATCAAGATCTGGCGGACCATCATTTTTTTTGCGTCCACCCCAAGGATCTTGATTGTTTCCACCCGGTTCATTCCAGGCCATAGTGTTCTCCACATAGTTAGTGATAAATTAAGTCAGACATAATCAAACATTCATGCCTCGAGATATATAAAAAAAATACCTACTTCAATGTAATTAACATTATCTCTATGTTGTACCGTGATTTTTACGCTGCATTTTCGCTCTTAGCTCGCTATTTGCACATTAACTGGCATTAAACTACCGCGCTGCTTGGTGATTATCACCTAGTTATGCTGCCAATGCTCAGGTGCTTTCAATAATGTTGGGGCAACGCCTCGCCATTCCAAGTGCTCAAGCTTAATAGATTCTGCACTCATTAGACGACAAAACTCCACCTGCGTAATAGACACTGATAGCTCGCACTGACCTTCATCGTCAAAGACTTCGTCATCAACGGCTGAGAGCTCATAAAGCTTAGCCCTTAAGCGGCCCATAGTATTATTGAGCAGCAACTGACCCGATACCATTTTTTGACCAAGGCATTCACTTAATGCCTGTAGAAGTAGATCGAGCCCCTCGCCTGAATGCGCCGATAACCAAACGGCAATTGGCTTACCTTCATCATCGCGATCAATACGAGGCTGCTGGTCGGGCAGCAAGTCTAGTTTGTTATAAATTTTTAATTGCGGTAAATCGCCTGCCTTAATTTCATCAAGCACTAGCTCGACCTGCTGAATATTTGACTGACGCTCCTCGGCGGGAGCATCGATCACATGCAACAACAAATCAGAATGCGCAGCTTCCTCGAGCGTAGCTCTGAAGGCCTCGACTAACCTGTGGGGTAAGTGGCTAATAAAACCAACGGTATCGGCAAGTACTGCCGAACCAATATTGGCTAATTCGATTCTGCGCATAGTTGGGTCAAGCGTTGCAAATAACTGGTCTTCTGCAAAGACATCGGCATCGGTTAGATGATTGAACAATGTCGATTTGCCCGCATTGGTATAACCCACCAAAGAAATCATTGGCATAGCAGCACGCACTCGCGAGCGACGTCCTTGGTCGCGCTGTTGACGTACTTTTTCAAGGCGCGCTTCAATTGACTTAATGCGTACACGCAGAAGACGTCTGTCGGTTTCAAGCTGGGTCTCGCCCGGCCCTCGCATGCCGATACCGCCCTTTTGGCGCTCCAAATGCGTCCAGCCTCTAATAAGACGAGTCGACATATGGCGCAGCTGAGCTAGCTCGACTTGCAGTTTACCTTCATGGGTACGTGCACGCTGTGCAAAAATATCGAGAATTAAACCGGTACGATCAAGCACACGGCACTCAAGTGCAGCCTCGAGATTGCGCTCTTGGCTTGCTGAAAGTGTGTGATTAAAAATAACTAACTGGGCGCCGTGCAGACTTATAAGCTCTTGGAGCTCTTCTACTTTGCCCGTACCGACAAAATATTTAGCATCTGGCCGCGAACGCTGGCCATTAACAACGGCTACCGGATCGCCGCCGGCAGATAAAACGAGCTCTTCGAATTCACGAGGGTCGTCTGACGTGTGAAAATGCGATAGATTCAGGTGAACTAATATCGCCAGCTCACCTGATTTAGGACGGTCAAAGAACAATCATTGACCCCATTATAAAAAGACTATTAGCGTAAAAGGAGACTTATTCTTCATCAAAGTCTTCGTCGTTAACTAATGGCACTCTAACAGCACGTGATGGCACGACTGTAGAGATAGCATGTTTATAAACCATTTGGCTTACGGTATTTTTTAATAAAATCACAAATTGATCAAATGACTCTACTTGCCCTTGGAGTTTAATACCATTAACCAAATAGATGGAAACTGGAATACGCTCTTTACGTAAGACATTCAAGTAAGGGTCTTGTAAATTTTGCCCCTTTGACATGGTGCTCTCCTTAATATTAATTAATAATTAGATGGTATAAACAACAATAAACGCACCAAGTTTAATAATTCATGCATAGACTGCTTTAATTTTTGTCCATTATATGTAGCTTGGCGGTAAAAAGCTCAGAATTAATTCAACTTTTTTTTGCATTAATGATTCACTGTAAACTTCATCAACGGGTAGGCGAATCAAATGTGGCCAATCTCGCAGCCATGTTAATTGTCGCTTAGCCAGTTGGCGAGTAGAGGCGACGCCTTTATCGACCATCGTGTCGTAATTGAAATCGCCATCGAGATATTGCCAAATTTGACGATAACCCACTGCCCGCATAGACGGCAGATCTAGATGAAGATCTGCGCGCGCGCGTAAGGTTTCGACCTCACTAACAAAACCATTATCAAGCATCGCTTTGAATCTAGTAGATATACGCTTGTGTAATAAAATACGATCATCGGGCAATAAACCTAAGCAAAGAACATTAAACTGATCTAAGAATTTAGGTTTATCACTCGTATTATGCTGTTTATGGCGGTATTGCGTCATGGTAATACCACTGCCACGAAAGACTTCTAAACCTCTCGATATCCTTTGAGAATGATTCGGATGCAATTGCTCAGCGTATTCTGGATCAACAGCCTTTAATTGTTCATGCAACGCAGGCCAACCCTTATCGGCTGCCTCAAGCGCAATTGCCTGACGAATGGCCGGATCTGTCTCTGGCATATCAGCCAAACCATCAAGCAGCGATTTAAAATACATCATGCTGCCTCCAACTAAAATGGGAATCCGGTGCGCGCTAGTGATGGATGTTATCTCGCGCTCGGCATCGCGACAAAAACTTGCAGCAGAATATGGCTCCGTCGGATCACGAATATCAATAAGGCGATGAGGAAATAGAGCGAGTTCATCGGCAGTTGGTTTTGCCGAGCCAATATTTAAACCTCGATACACCAAGGTGGAATCAACACTAATAATATCAACGGGCAACACTTTACTGAGCGCCATCGCAACATCAGTTTTACCCGATGCAGTAGGGCCCATCACCATAATCAATAAGGGCTTGGAGGAATCTGTTTGCATAAATAACTATAAAGCCTATGAGGTATCAAAAAAAGGAAGCCGCGATCATACCTTCAAAAACGGAAGTATATAACAAGCCCAGTGATTTCTGTATAAACAGCTGGAAGCATATTTATCTTTGACTTGATACCTTTACACGAGCGGGATTTTTTCTCAAAGCAAAACTACCGCGTCCTGCTATCGCTCCTTAGCTAGGCCCATGTAGGCAAGGCATATCCCAAGGGCACGCAGAAAATG
>CAXMPB010000053.1:0-4038 GCA_964195035.1 Cellvibrionaceae bacterium
CCTCAAAAAGTTGATTGTCCGAGATATCACTGTCCTCATCTTCAGCGTCGGGGTCTTTCTCCTCGCTAGCATTACCATTGCTAAGGTGTCCTGCAAGATCGGCTTCTTTTACGCGATTGTCGTCATTTAACTGAGTAATGGTTGCACGTTCAATAATGACGTCAGGCTCAATGCCTTGGGCTTGAATCGAGCGTCCACTAGGAGTGAAGTATCGAGCCGTAGTGAGTTTTATGCCTTTATTTTTATCGACAGGAAAAATGGTTTGAACTGAGCCTTTGCCAAAACTGCGCGTGCCCATAATAATAGCTCGGCTATGGTCTTGTAGAGCGCCAGCTACAATTTCTGCAGCTGATGCTGAGCCACCATTAATCAATACGACAAAAGGTAGACCTTCGCTTGCGTCACCTGTTGTTGCGCTAAATACTTGGTCGTTATTTGCTAGTCTTCCTTTAGTGCTGACAATTGTGCCGTTATCGATTAGTGCATCCACGACACTGACGGAAGCTTGTAGAACGCCACCTGGATTGTTGCGGAGGTCCAAAACGAAGCCTTTTAAGTTTTTATTCTTTGCTTTAAGTTTATTGATTTGATCGGTAAATTCACTACCTGTATTTGATTGGAATTGAGAAATTCTAATATAACCAAAGTGATCTTCAATAATTTCTGAGCGGACACTTCTGGTTTTTATCTGGTCTCGAACGACGGTTATTTCAAAGGGTTTGTCGCGACCTTTACGGACAATAGTAAAGGTAATAGGCGTGCCTTTGGTGCCACGCATTAATTTTGCCGCTTGGCTGATGCTAAACCCACGAATCGATTTTCCATCTAACTTAATAATTAAATCTCCAGCCTCCACACCGGCTTTTTGAGCGGGAGTGTCATCTATCGGTGTGATGACTTTGATGTAGCCATTTTCACTACCGATTTCGATACCAACACCACTAAAATGCCCTTGGGTAGTTTCTTGTAAAGAGCTGAAATGGGAGCCATCTAAATAGCTTGAGTGAGGATCGAGTTCTTGGAGCATGCCTTTAATCGCATTTTCTAATAGCTCTTGATCGCTAATGGGCTCTACATAGGAGCGCCGAATTTGATCAAAAATCAATGTAAAGAGTTGTAGGTCTTTAAGTGGCAGGGGTGCTTTCTTGGTGTTTTCGCTAACTTGTATCGTGTCTTCAGCGTTAGCTGTGTCGTTTTTTTGTTGAGCAAAGCTCGATGGCGCTAAACATGTAGTGCTCAGGGCGATAGTGATTAAATAGCGAGTAATAAAATACAATGGCTTTATGTTTAACTGCATAATCATCCTGTTTGTCTAGGGCCTATGTTAACGTTGTTTTCAAATTAAGGAGCTATTTTCTAGCAGCTAACCATGGTTTTGGATTTTGAGGTTTGCCGTTGTGTCGAATCTCAAAATATAGACCCTCTCGGGTTTGGCCGCCAGAATTACCTAGTGTTGCAATAACGCCATTGCTGCTCACCCAGTCACCGGTATCTTTTAGCAAGGTTTGGTTGTGCGCATAAAGGCTCATATAGCCATCACCATGATCAATAATCAGCAGTAAACCATGGCCTCTTAAGTAATCGGAGAATATCACACGTCCGTGATGAACGGATACTACTTGATCGCCACTTTTGCCCGACAGAAACAAACCTTTCCAGCGCAGACGGCCGTCTAACCTGTGTTGCCCATAGTAATGAATAATGCGACCTTTGCTTGGATACGGTAGCTTACCTTTGAGCGTGCGAAAGGGTATGGCATCACTGGGTAGCTTTATGTTGCTGAGAGCCTGGGTTGCCTCTTCTAATAGACGCTCTAAACGGTCTTGATCTTTTTGAAGATGTCCGAGGTCTCCGCCTTTTTGACGAATTTCTTTTGTTAAGGCCGCAAGCGTACCTAGGCGCTTAGCTTGGGTGTTCTTTAGCTTCTGAAATCGGTCGATCAATTTAGCCTGATTGTCTGTGAGCCTTTCTGTGCTCGCAATAATATTGGCCTCGCTTGTATTGATGTTATCAATTGTACTAATAAAACGATCAATCTTTTCTTTGTGGGCGCTTATAATATAGTCATGATAGCGCAGCATGCGTGTCATTTTTGCAGGTTCTTCTTGATTGAGTAGAAGTTTTATTTGGCTTTGTTGCCCAAGCAAAAAAGCCTGGCGAATAATTTGATTGATTTGCGCTTGCTGTTCTTGTCTCGATTTTTCCAGCTCAACCCTATTGGATTGATGCTGGATTAATTGCTTTTTTTCGCGAGACAGTGCCTCCTTGATTGCTTTAATTTTTTTGGTGTATTTGCCAATTTCTTGCTCAGAGGTTTGCAGTGATTGTTGTAATTTGTCTTTTGAGGTTTTGGTGTTTGTTAGTTGTTTTTGTAGTTTGTCTATGGTCGTTGATAGTTCTCTGAGTTTCTTTTCATAGTTATCCTCACCCTGGGCAGTAGAGGAATTGCTCATTGCCAAGGTAAGTATTATGCTTGTGAGGATGGTAACAGCATAAAGCCGCCGTTTTTTAAACTTTTGTCTATTCAATAAGAGTCTGTAAAGCTTCAAACCTGATTCCCGTGACCAATTCCTTGGCGATAAGTATAGTTAGGTGTCGTCGAATAAAAACAGACCCCTTAATAAGCAAAAATAAGTTTACATTGTTGTTTTGGTTATGACTATGATTATGGCTATGGTTGTGTCTTATTCGTGTATAATGCCGCGGCCATATAGGCGAGGCTCGCATATTACTTAGAGGTATTTTTGTGGAAGATGTATTTATTTTTGTCCAAGAGCAGGTGTTCCTAGTCGGTGCTCTTGCGTTATTGGTGTTTGCTTTTTATCGAAAAGAAACAGCAGCAGGTGGTGTTAAGTTATCGACAAGTCAGGTTGTACAGGCAATGAATGCCGAAACAGCGATCTTATTAGATGTGCGCGACTCTAAAGATTTCGATCAAGGTCATGTAACTAATGCGATAAATATCCCTCACGGTAAAGTTGCCGATAGCTTAAAGCAGCTAGAAAAACATCGTGAAAAGCAAATTATAGTTACTGATAATATCGGCCAGCATGCAGCTACTGTTAGCCGTCTATTAGCTAAAGCGGATTTTAATATTGCGTTGATGCGCGGCGGTATGAGCGAATGGAAAGCCGACGGCCTTCCGGTAGTTAAATAATCTATGAATAAAGTAACGATATATACCACCCAATATTGTCCCTATTGTGTTCATGCAAAGCAGTTACTCGAGCAGAAAGGTGCCAAATATGACGAGCTAAGGGTCGATGGCGACCCTAACCTACGCCAAATCATGACTACAAAAAGCAATAGCCGCACTGTACCGCAAATATGGATTGGCGATACACATGTTGGAGGTTGCGATGAGCTATTCGCTCTCGAGCGATCTGACAAATTAGACAAATTATTAAATACATAGGAAATATTAGGAATAATTATGGCTGAGAATGAAACAAATACCGATCAAGCAGCTGCTGAGAATGCCGAAGGCCAGCAATTTTACATTCAAAAATTGTATTTGAAGGATTTATCCTTTGAAGCACCCATGGGCGCTAAAGTTTTCATTGAGCAGATTCAGCCTAAAATCGATCAAGAACTGGGCACAGAAACTAAGAAAATAAATGAAAATTTATATGAAGTGGTTCTGAAGTTAACCCTAACCGCCAAGGTAGAAGAAGAGACGGCATTCTTGATAGAAATACAACAAGCCGGTTTGTTCCAGATATCAGGTATTGAACAGAGCCATTTAGCACGAGTGATGAATACCGTTTGTCCGCATATTTTATTGCCTTATGCGCGTGAGGCAATTGATAGCACTTTATCCAAAGGTGGCTTCCCAGCACTTATGCTGCCGCCAATTAATTTTGAAGCCTTATTCGCTCAAGCAATGAGCGAAAAACAAAAAGCGGCACATTAATTTTTACCGGCCAAGTTCGCTTGGCCTATTTACACTCCTTCCTTGCACCCCCTCTAGATTTCACTTTTTCTCCCTTTCGTTATACCGATAATCACTGACACTAGTACTTTTTTGTAGACTGTTTT
>CAXMPB010000054.1:0-4998 GCA_964195035.1 Cellvibrionaceae bacterium
CGGCTTTATTAACACCATCGATGATATTGCTGCCCAAACTAACTTATTGGCATTGAATGCTGCGATTGAGGCTGCACGAGCAGGCGAACAGGGTCGAGGCTTTGCGGTAGTAGCTGACGAGGTTCGAAGTCTCGCAGCACGCAGCGCAGTCACTGCCCAAGACACCACCAAACTTATTGAACTATCGAGTAATAAAACCGAAAACGGTAGTTTAATTGCTAATAAGACCGCCGAATCACTACAAGGAATTTTCGACAATGTTAATGAAATGTCTAACCTCGTTAGCTTGATAGCTCAAGCTTGTAGTGAACAGGCTGAAGGATCAGAGTCAATTAGCAAAAGCGTTGCCACAATTGATAGCGTGACTCAACAAAGTGTAGATTCAGTTAAAAAGAATGCTGTGGTTTCCGATGCGTTAGCAAAAAATGCAGATTCTTTAAATGATATCTTAAAGCGCTTCTCTACTAAATAAGCTTACAATAGAGATAATATGGATTAACGCAGTGTGTGCTCTCGCTTGGAATAGTGACTAAAATATTTGGGTTAGAGCATTTACTGAAGACTGACTTATAACCCAAAAATTATTGCCATTGACTCTGTAGTTGTATAGCAGCCAACCTCGCACGGTTTTGAGGTAGCCACAATGACGGAAGAAAATATGTTATGAAACTAATGGTGAGCGCTATAGAAAATATATTACTTAGGGGATAAAGAATAAAATAATGGCTAAATGTCTACTCATTTAATATGCGCAATTATTCTCGATATTCACTTCACCTGCGGTTGAACATTGATCAAATTGATAATCCCATCTTAAGTCACAATATAGCTTAATAAGCGCCTAACTTCTTTTATCTTTTGTTATAGCAGATACGTATAAATAATTATTATTGTTTTTTGATACGTTATTAAGACGATAATTTTTTTGGTTAAATAACTGACTTTTTTAGCTTAAGCGTACCCATTACGCTAATAATTATACCGGAGCTTTTAGACATGGTTGATGTGAACAAATTGTTAGGGTCTTTTCTCAGTAGTGGTGCTGCAACCGGTTTTGCAGGTGGCTTGGCCGGTGGCATGGCGAGTAAAATGATCAGCGGAAAAACGGTCAAAAAAATGGGGTCAAGTGCTCTTAAGCTAGGTGGAGTCGCCGCGGTCGGAGCACTGGCTTATACGGCATATAAACGGTACAACAATAATCAGGGATCTGCTCCATCTGAAACTCCATCTGTTGCCACTGCCACTTTATCAGAAGCTCCTGAAGACTCTGCTTTTTTACCGGCCCCAAATGACCAAGCCGCTTCGGATGCTTTAGGCTTGTTGCTGGTAAGAGCTATGATTGCTGTTGCACGTGCAGATGGACGACTGGATGCACAAGAGAGCCAAGCTATTTTTCAAAGGATAGAATCATTGGGGCTCGATAGTGAAAGTCAGAATTTATTAGTGCAAGAAATGGGGCATCCCGTCGATATGGATGCGATTATCAGCAGCGCCAGTTGTCCAGAGATGGCGGCAGAGATTTACATTGCCTCGCTACTGGCTGTTGATGTAGATACTGTTGCCGAAAAATCTTATCTGGCAATGCTTGCTTCGCGCCTGCAATTACCACCTCAATTGGTCACAGAACTAGAAAATCAAGTGAATGCACTTAAGAGCTAGGATAAATATAATTCAATCGTAGACACAACAAGAGTTTATAAGAGGCTTACGTTATTTTTTTATCTTTTTGCGCTCAAGTTTTTTCATCTTTTGGATTATTTTCAGAGGCATTTTCAACACTGGTCTCAGGGCTTTCTTCCTTAATGTGCTCAGGGCTGTAATAATCTTTTAATTCGTCTTTTATTGTCCCTGGCCATAAAGGCACACCTGCAAAATAAGCAGCGCGCCCAATAGCATGTGCAGCTACAGGTGCTGTAATCAAAATGAAGCTAATAATAGCAATGACACGGGCGGTAATTTCAGTTTGTGAAAAATGTAACGCCACGGCCACCATAATAAGGCAAATCGCTAAAACAGCTGACTTTGTCGTAGCATGCATACGTGTTGGCAAATCAGGAAATTTCACTAGTCCAATAGCTGCGAGCACCATAAATATCGATGCAAAGACGATCAAAACAGACACTATAATTTCAATTATCACACGCCCCCCTCACTTTAATAAATCGAGCAAAACCAATAGCCACCAGAAAAGCCATTAGCGCAAGTACAATCGCAATATCTAGGTAAGCACTCACGCCGGTTTCGATGGCATTAAGACCAAAAAGACCTATCACGATAGAGGCAATTAACTCTAATGCTACAATGCGATCAGGCAAAGACGGACCTTTGACCATTCTAATAAACGCGAGCAGTAGTGCTAGGGAAAGTGAAACATATGAAAAAATAATAACATTACTTAACATGACTCTCGCTCCTATCGCATGACTTTGAGCAAGCGCTGCTCAAGATTTTTTAATTCTACACGGACTTCATCTTCATCAATTAAGTACATCGCATGTACAAAAAGTATTTTTTTATCGGCGGAAACATCGAGACTCAAGGTGCCGGGGGTAAGAGAAATAACATTGGCGACTAGGGTTATTTCTAAATTAGTTTTCGCATCGAGCTCAAGAGCAATAACACCCGGCTTACCCAAAAAGGTAGGAGTAATAATATCGATGGCAACTTTAATATTCGCCTTAATAAGCTCTTCGATAAAATACAGTAAAAAGTAAATTGTTCGCGGCAAGCGCCTAGGATAATCGGTCACAGTTGATACACTGCGGCTCATCAATAAAATAACAACATAAGAGATGAAAAATCCGAAAATATAATTCAAAAACTCAAAGTTACCCGTCATCAGCACCCAAGCGGCCGCTAACAAAATATTCCAAAAAAACCCCATCATCTTGCACCTCCAAGCACCGCATCAATGTAGCCCTGAGGATTCAACAGTTGGCTTGCAGCAACTTTGGCCAATTGGTATAGAGGTTCTCCAAACAGGCCAATTCCTACAGTAATTGCAGACAATAAGATTACCGGCGCTAACATCCAGGGGCTTAGCTTACCCGAGAGATCAATCGGTGAATCAGTTTCTGGCGGGCGCTTCCAAAAAACTTCAGCCCAGATTTTAATCATTGAAAACAGGGTTAATAAACCGACTAACAGACCAAAGCCAACAGCCCACCAAGAACCTGCTTCAACACCCGCTTTGATCACAATATATTTTGCGAAAAAACCAGACAAAGGCGGAAGCCCCGCAAGTGATAATGCTGGGATCAGAAAAACTAGCGCCAACCAAGGGCGCTGTCGATAAAAACCACCCATCGCTTTCAACTCATGAGTGCCCGATAGTTGGTAAGTAAGACCGCTAATCAGAAACAAATTAGTTTTTACAATGATGTGATGCGCTATATAAAATACGCCACCAATAATTGCCAATGGCGTAAATATAGCGAACGCAATTAACATATAACCAATTTGGCTGATGATATGAAACGAAAGTATACGTCGAAATTCAAATTGAGCCGCAGCACCAAGCACACCAGTCAGCATCGTTAAAATGCCTACCCATAATATTATCGTGTGCGTATATTGAATATCACTGATAAAAATGACTGAAAAGAAACGGTATATTGCATAAACCCCTACTTTTGTCAGTAAGCCTGCAAACACAGCCGATACCGCAACTAGCGGTGTGTGGTAAGACGCGGGCAACCAAAAGAACAAGGGGAAAGCGCCCGCTTTAATACCAAATGAAACCATAAACATCAGTGCTAATACGTTAACCAGTCCTTGCTCTTCAACACCCGCCAGCTTCACCGAGAGGTCTGCTATGTTGAGAGTGCCTGCAGTGCCATAAAGTAGGCCAATAGCAGACAAAAATATCGCCGAAGAAAATAAATTAATGGTGACATATTTAATCGCGCCTTCCATTTGATTGCGCTCACCACCGAGTGTGAGTAGGCCAAAAGAAGCCAACAACATGACCTCAAACCAAACAAAAAGATTAAAAATATCGCCCGTTAAAAAAGCACCACTGACACCGGCAAGCAACAACTGCAACAATGAAAAATAGCCAAATCGAATATGCTCATTAGGTACGCTTGCCATCGAGTATAGCGCTGCGGCAAAGCCTACAATACCCGTTAGCAAGATCATGGTGGCGCTTAGAACATCGGCAACGAGAGTAATACCAAAAGGCGCAGCCCAGTTACCCATTTGCAATACAATATAACCTTCTTGCATCACCTCACGCAGTAACACCACAGCCACAATAAAGTAGGCCGTGGCGGCAACCAGCGTGATTCGTTTTTGCCAACGAATACTACGCCAAAATGATAGCGTTAGCGCACCCGCCAGAAGCGATATAAAAATAGGCAAAAATAATATGTTACTCACGTATCGGTATCCTTCATCTGACCGATATCGTCATTGCCAACTTCTTCATATGCACGGCGAATTAGCACAACAGAGAAGGCCAGTACCCCAAAGGCGATAACAATAGCGGTTAAGACCAATGCTTGAGGCAAGGGGTCGGCTACACCGGCGACGACTGTTTTAGTCACTTTATCAATTAGTGGTGGCTTGCCATGAACAATCCCAGCAGCAGTGAAAATAACTAAATTAGCCGCATTACTTAATATGATTAAGCCCATGACTAGTTTAACAATCGAGCGTCGCAACATCATATAAGTAGCCGAGGCGAACAAAATACCCACACAGCAGGCTAATATTACTTCCATAGCTAGGACCTATCCACTCGTACGCCAGCAATGGCAGTAAACATCGTCATTAATGTACCAATCACCGCAAGGTATACGCCTATATCAAAAACCAATACAGTCGATAATTTCACTAATGTACCTGCAAAATTAAACTCAAACCAAAGCGCTGTAAAAAATGCTTGCCCCAAAAATAGGGATGGAACTGTAGCAACTAAGCCTAGTAACAAACCCATAGACAAAATATCTTTAGGCGATACCCAAAATAAGCGCTTAAGAGCCCTGATTCCAAAGG
>CAXMPB010000055.1:0-11124 GCA_964195035.1 Cellvibrionaceae bacterium
AGCGCGGCATTACTGTCGTCTTCAACCCACGATAAATTATTGTCGCCAGCGTAAGTCTCTAACGCTTCTCGACCAATATCAAGCAAGGGCCGACATAATTTAGCGGCACCTAATATTCGCTCGCTACGCATTGCCGACAAACCCAAGACACCTGCACCCCGCATTAAACGTAGCAAAAAAGTTTCTGCCTGATCGTTAGCGTGATGCGCCATCAATAAAGTATCGTCCTGCACTAAAAAACTCTCAAACACACGATAACGCGCCTTCCTTGCAGCGGCTTCGATACCTTGACCACTAATCGAGACATCAATACGCTCGCTTACCCAGTCGACGGCTAAGGCCTCAGCAATTTGCTGACAATGGCTCTCCCACTCATTGGCGTAGGTCGATAACTGATGATTAACATGTAAAGCAACAATAATTTTGGGTGTGGCAATTTGTTGATTGGCTTTAGCAACCATATGCAGCAACACGGTAGAATCTAGCCCACCACTATAGGCAATCACCCAGCGTCCTTTTATAGGCTGTTGACTTAATGCTTGCTGTATAAAAGAATCCAATGACATAATCAATTTTTGTAACTTAACAATCAAGCAAGATTAAACAATCTCTATGACAACAAAGCAAGTACTACCCTATGGCAGTTGGCCCTCAAGTATTAGTAGCCAAGCATTAACCCGAGGCCTTAGCCAGCTTAACGAGCCTAAGCTCGTTAATGGCGCATGCTACTGGCTAGAATCTAGCCCTGAAAACAGGGGTTGCACTGTCATTATGTGCAAAGATAAGTTGGGAAAGATCTATACCGTCTCACCACAGACAATTAATGTACGTACGCGCATTCATGAATATGGCGGCGGCAGCTATTGCATTCATAACGGTTATGCCTACTTTACTAACGATAGCGATCAGCGTGTTTATCGTTGTGTGCTTCCTAAAGCCACCGTGAACAATAGCGATACCTTTAGTCATCAAGCAGAAGTATTGAGTCCTAAGGGGCCCTATCGCTACGCTGATTTTTGTATCGATGAACAACGCCAGCAACTCATTTGTGCCTGTGAGATACATAAAAAAAATAACCAAGAGCCCGAAAACTGCATCGTTGCCCTTAAATTAGATGGCTCATCGACAACGGCTTTTAATGTGCTTATTTTTGGCAACGATTTTTATTCGAACCCGCGGATTTCGCCCGATGGCGAATATATTAGCTGGCTTACATGGTGCCATCCAAATATGCCATGGGATAACAGCGAGTGTTGGCTGGCTCAATTTAGCTCTTTTGGTTTGTTACAAAAACAGGTCAAAGTGGCTGGCGGTGAGATTAATACCGGCATTAAAAATAATGAGGGTAAAAACACGATTGGAGAATCTATTTTTCAGCCGCAGTGGTCACCTAATAGCGAATTGTTTTTTGTCTCTGACCGCAGTAATTGGTGGAATATAGAGCGCTATAACCCAAACACAAAAACACGCAATAAGGTCCATAGCATGGAGGCAGAGTTTGCCACTCCTCAATGGGTGTTTGGCATGTCGACTTATAGCTTTCTTAATAGCTTTAGTTTGTTTTGCTGCTATACCCAAAATGGTCGATGGTATGGCGCAACCATCGATCTATTAAGCAACCACTTTACAGCACTCGACCTGCCTTTCAGCTCTATTCGATCTATTCACGCCAACGATGAAACCGACACAGCTGCTTTTATTGCAAGTGATTACGATCAGCTCGATAGTATTGTGCAATGGCATGATCATCAATTAGACACTATAAGAACAAGTGGTGAACTAGCCATAAAGGCTTGCGAGTATAGCTTGCCCATAGCGATGAGTTTCAGCAACAAAAAATCACAAGAGGTACATGGCTTTTACTATGCTCCACATAACAGCCAATATGAGGCCAACCAAGATGCAAAACCACCCTTACTGGTTATGTGCCATGGCGGGCCAACGGGCGCTACAAGCAATGCACTTAATTTAAAAATACAGTATTGGACTAACCGAGGCTTTGCTATTTTTGACATAAACTATAGCGGCAGCACCGGTTATGGCCGATTGTATCGAGACCGCCTAAAGACACAATGGGGCCTTGCAGATGTCGAAGACATTTGTGCTGGTGCGGCCTTTATTAGCGAGCAGGGTTTAGCCGATGCAGAAAAACTTGCCGTGCGTGGCAGTAGCGCCGGGGGCTATTCGGTACTTGCCGCACTTACCTTTAAAAATACCTTTAAAGCCGGTGCGAGTCTTTATGGTATTGGCGATCTAAGTCTATTAGTTACCGACACCCACAAATTTGAATCGCGTTATCTCGATCAACTCATAGGCCCCTACCCCGAGGCCAAAGCACTGTATCTCGAGCGCTCACCGATTAACTCCGTCGAGCAGCTCAATTGCCCAGTTATTTTTTTACAAGGCTTAGAGGACAAAGTCGTACCGCCGAATCAAGCCGAGACAATGGTGACTTCACTTTATGAGCAAGGTATACCCGTAGCCTACGTCACCTTTAAAGACGAAGGCCACGGATTTCGACAAGCGGATAATATTCAATGTGCGATTGATAGCGAATATGCTTTTTATGCCAATGTTTTTAGCATCGACTTTTCTAGTAGCAATGTCAGCACACCTTTACTGGTAGTGCCTTTTGTTGACGCAAGTAGAATTGAAAGTATTAATGCTAGCGCTCATCAACCTGAACAAGATAAGGGCATTCAATAATGGGACGCTGGCGTCCGCCTAGAGAAAAAGGCTCACCCTATATTACCGAGGCAGGCGCCGAGGCATTAACCCAAGAGCTTAAACAGCTTTGGAAGATTGAGCGTCCAAAGGTAACAAATGATGTCCATGAGGCTGCAAAAAATGGGGATCGCTCAGAAAATGGGGATTACATTTATGGAAAGAAACGTCTGCGCGAAATAGACAGCCGAGTTCGATTTATAACAAAGCGCCTCGATGAATTAACGATTGTGCGAGATATCCCCAATGATCAAAGCCGAATATTCTTTGGTGCATGGATCACACTGATTGACGATGATGACAAGCAAGTCACTTATCAAATTGTTGGGCCCGATGAATTTAATGTCTCAATGGGCAAACTCAGCATTGACTCTCCTATCGCCAAAGCTCTACTTAAAAAATGCGTTGACGACGATGTGACTATTAAAACGCCAACGGGTGAGAAAGTATTTACTATTGAAAAAATTGAATATAAAAAATAAGTAATTGGTAAATTAACGCCAAACACTATTCAAAGGGTGGCTTAACACCCGCAAGCTTAAAAAATTGTATATATAGTTTAGTGTCACTTTTATCTAACCTTGCATATTTCATAGACAGTCGTAATCTAGTGTTATCGCCTATTTCTTTACGAATTAAATTAAGCGTTAGCTCATCATTTTCACACATCATATCTTCGAGTGGACCAGTACCCACTAACTCCAACATCAACTCAGAGTCAGTTAACTCTAATATTTTGAGCACTATTTCCCACACCTTTCTCAGATCAGAATAGACAAGAACATTAAGGGCCTCCGACGCCCAAAGCCTACTTTTATACTCGGGCGTCTCGTCTTCATAACTATGCAATTCAATCCAAGTAAATGCTATATCTTCAACTTTTTTAGATTTTTTCATAAGTCATTTATATCGTCTTTAAATTAGTTTTAGTTTCAAAAAAAGTAAAATCACAGCAATAAACTTAACGCTATTGCCCACATCACCAAAGCAATCACTATCTCTAACACTACCCAAGTGATGGGCTTAGCGAAGAGCGGCCGCAAAATAGAAGCACCGTAGCCCAGGCTAAAAAAGAAAACAAAAGAGCCTGTAATAGCGCCAACACCAAACAGGTGCGATTGCTCGCCGTACTGGAGTGAGATTGAACCCAGTAAAACTACCGTATCTAAATACACATGAGGATTTAGCCAGGTTAAGGCTAAGCAGGTCAGCACAGCGGCACTTAAGCTTGTTGCGCGCACGCCTTCGGGCTCTAGGCCTTTACGCTGCCTGTATGCACTTAAAAAACTTTTACAGCCATATAAAAATAAAAATACAGCACCAAAATAACGCGCTGCTGCTGCAAACTCAGGAATAAGTGCTTCGACGGCACCGAGTGCAAAAACACCTAAAGAAATTAATAGTGCATCGGATAATGCACAGATAAAACACACCCAAAAAACATGCTGCCCCTTAAGGCCTTGCTTTAATACAAATGCATTTTGTGCACCAATCGCTAATATCAGCGATATGCCTAATAAAAAGCCTTGAGATAATGAGCTAAACATAATCTATTTTGACTATATGCCGATTTTTAGGTTTACGTTTTATGTCGGTTTAGGCGTTTTTCTAGGCGACTAAAAATAAAAACCATCGTGTAGGTAATCGCTAAGTACATTAAAGCAATCGCAATATAAACTTCGTAAATCGCAAAAGTTTTGGAGATAATACGCCCAGCAACACCCGTTAAATCAAGTACCGTAATAATACTAACTAGCGAGGTTGCCTGCATAATAAAAATGATTTCATTACTATAACCCGTCCAACCAATACGCAGTGCCTGTGGCAGCACAATACGACGATAGAGTACAAACGTTGTCATGCCTACGGCTCGGCCTGCTTCCATCTGATTTCTGTCAACAGATCTAATAGCACCCGAGAATATCTCTGACGAATAGGCAGCGGTATTAAGCGCCAGCACAAAGATCGCGCAAAAGTGAGCCTCGCGAAAGTAAGTCCATAAACCAATACTATCTAGCTCTTGTCGAAACTGACCGCTACCGTAATACACTAAAAACAATTGTACTAGTAAAGGCGTGCCTCTAAAGAAAAAAGTAATCGTCTCTGCAGGCCAACGATAATAGCGATGCGTCGACAATGTTAACAATGATAAAATTAGCGCAAGTAGGAGACCAATGGTGACGGCACTTGCGGTTAATTGCAGCGTCACCCAAAAACCTTCGAGCAACCACCCTGCGTTGTCCCACACTACATGCCATGACATTAGTGATAACCTCGGGTGTATTTATTCTCTAAATATTTTTGGATCAAAATAGAAACTAAGGTAATACCTAAAAATAATAAAGCCGCAAATAAATATGCCGTAAACGGTTTTTGTGTCGCATTCGCTGCAATTTTTGTCATCCGCATGACTTCATCTAGCTGAATAACAGAAATTAATGCCGTTGCTTTAATAAGCAACATCCACACATTGCTTAAGCCCGGAATAGAATAGCGCAGTGCCTGCGGGAACAAGATACGATAAAAAATTAACCATGGGCGCATACCCATTGCGTGAGCAGCCTCGAGTTGTCCAACAGGCACTTGACCAAAGGCCCCACGAAACACCTCGACCGAGAAGGCGCCATAAATAAAACCAAGCGTAATAACACCGGCTATAAATGGGTTTAAATCGATCGTAACTTCTAGCCCAAGACCTGCTAGAGAATCTTGCAGTAAGGTAGGCACACCGTAAAAAATCAATAACAGTAAAATAAGCTCGGGGATACCACGAATAGTCGCCGTATAAAAAGAGGCAATAACTCGCAATGTTTTACTTGAGGAGGTTTTAGCCAGCGCACCAAACACACCAATGGCGCAAGCTACTAGCATTGCTAGTAGCCCAACCGATAAAGTTTGTTGAAGGCCAGAGAAAATAGCGTATGAATAACCGTCTAAATCAAACATAAGTGTTAATCATTCGCTAATTGGTATTGGTAGATATAAATACAAAAACCTAGTCGTCCTTAAGAGCCGTAAACATCAAATTTAAAGTATTTATCATTAATTTTTTGATAAGTACCATCTGCTCTAATTTTTTTGATGGCTGCATTTAGTTTATTAACTAATTCGGTGTCATTTTTACGAACACCGATGCCAATACCTTCACCTAAATATTTAACATCGTCAAAATCAGGACCAACGGCTTCGGCCTGCTGACCTTGAGCTGAGTCTAAAAAATCATAAAGCACGAAAGAATCTGCGGCAACAACATCAACACGACCCGCAATAAAGTCAAGATTAGCTTCTTCTTGAGTTTTATAGGCTTTTACTTTTGCGTCGGGAAAAGCACCACGCACAAAGTTTTCGGTGACTGTACTTGATTGAACAGCTATATATTTACCTTTAAGCGCATCGGCTGTGATTTCAAAATTTGAACCTTTGATGCGAGCAAATTTTACTGGGCTTGTATAATATTTTTCACTGAAGCTAATTTTTTGCTTACGCTCTTCAGTAATAGACATAGAGGCAATAATGGCATCGAATTTTTTCGCAAGCAATGCCGGGATAATACCATCCCAATCAGAGGTTACCCATTCACACTCGGCATTCATTGCAGCGCACAAAGCATTACCTATTTCGATATCAAAGCCAATTAAATTACCTTTTGCATCAACCGAGTTAAACGGCGCATAAGCGCCTTCTGTACCTATTTTTATTTTATCGACTGCTAGTGTATTAACGCTCAAGCACAGCGCACTTAATATGCATAAGATTGATGTTATTCTTTTCATTTTTATACCCTTTAATTTTAAGATGTTAGTCGTAACCCATTAATTAATAATACGCCTGCATTACTATTTTTTATGTGAAATAAAATCTTTAACTCGTGAAGATTTAGGGCTTTCAAAAAAGTCATCCGGCGACGCATCTTCTTCGATTAGACCCTCATGTAAAAACACAACACGATTAGACACTGTTCTTGCAAAATGCATTTCATGAGTAACTACTAGCATTGTACGACCTTCTGCTGCAAGCGCCTGCATTACGAGTAAAACCTCGTTAACGAGCTCTGGATCGAGAGCCGAGGTGGGCTCGTCAAACAATAAAATTTTTGGCTCCATTGCTAGTGCTCGGGCAATGGCAACGCGCTGCTTTTGACCACCAGAGAGCTGCTCGGGATATTGATTCGCCTTATCGCTTAGGCCTACTTTATCTAAATACGCCAAGGCTTTCACTTTAACATCGGCTTTTGCTTGTTTTAATACATGCAATGGGCCTTCCATAACGTTTTCGAGCACCGTCATATGAGACCACAAATTAAAACCCTGAAACACCATGCCTAGCTGTGCACGCATGCTGTAGATACTTTGCTGGTTTTTCTTAGCGTTTTGAGTGTCATCTCCATCGCAAACCACCTCGTGGCCAGCAACATTAATAGTGCCTGCATTGGGTGTTTCTAAAAAATTAATACAACGCAGCAACGTACTTTTACCCGAGCCCGAGCTACCCAAAATAGAGATGACATCGCCTTTGCGAGCAGACAAACTAATGCCTTTTAAAACATCGATATCGCCAAAGCGCTTGTGTATGTTGGTAAGGCTTAATATTATTTCTGACATCGCGCTAAAGTCCCAACTTCATTATTATTTTTATCGCACTCATTTTTTACAGCGTTTATGCAAACTATTGCTTACAACTGCTAAAAGCCATCACATTCAAGTAATAATTGCGCATAAATCAACGCCTATATTGATTTATAAGTATACGGGTATTTACTGCGTAGCACTATTGGTGATCACACATGGCTTATAACACCGTATTGATAACCTAAGAGGAAACATTTCACCTACGTCATAAATAACCATGGCAGCAATGGCTTTATGACTGCATTATTTTGTTATACTGCTGAACGTTAACTTTCTAACACACTAATACACCATAAAAACAATGACCGAACCAACTCCTATCCAATACCCTTCTCTTTTTCGACGTTTTGCGATTATCATTTATGACTATCTGTTGATTATTGCCGTGTGTATCGCCTACGGTATTATTTATATTGCTATTGGCAAGCTGGTATTTAACATGGAGGCAGACAGACCGAGCGGTTTGTTTTATCAGGTAGGTTGGCTACTAACCGTCGTAGGCTTTTATTCTTATTTTTGGATGAAAGGCGGAGAAACAACCGGCATGCGCGCATGGCACGTTAAAATTACCGACCTTGATGGCAACTCACCAAGCCTATCGAAATGCATTATACGTATATTTACATCTCCTTTTGGCTGGCTACTTTTTTTTACAGCGCTATTCGATAAAAACAAACAATGCTTACACGACCGCATTAGCCAAACCCAATTGCGGTTTTTGCCTAAAGAAAAGAAATAAGCGCTAATCATTGATGCGCATTAAGCTAACTTCTTCATCCAAGCTAGACCTGCCTCAGTTGTTGTTGCCGGTATATATTCGGCACCAATAGCTTGTTCGTAGTTTAAATCTTTGATGGCAGCAAAAATAAAACCATAATCAACCTCACTCACATCGGGTTCATTACGGGCGGGCACACCTGCGAATTGAATATGACCAATATAAGGTTGTAGTTCGGCTAAACGCCTCGTTAAGTTACCTTCCATTAATTGCACGTGATAGCAATCAAACATCAACTTAAGATTGGGAGCATCAACCTCGTCGATAATAGCTATCGCCTGATCGGTAGTATTTAAAAAATAACCCGGGACATCAAAATGATTTATTGGCTCGATAAGTATAGTAATACCCGACATTGCTGCCTTTTCTGCGGCATAGGCTAAATTAGCGATAAAAGTGTTACGCGCGCGCTCACCTTCAACAATACCTGCCATTACATGTACATTGGGCACATTAACATTACGTGCCCAGCTCAGCGCCTCGTCAATAGCCGCGCGTGCCTCGTCGTTACGATCGGGTATTGCAGACAAACCGAAATCACCCGCCTCAACATCACCTCGGCGAGTATTTAATGACAACATTGTCATATCAGCAGTAGCCAGCGCTAATTGCACTTTTTTATGGTCACAATTGTCATAGGGCCAATGGCATTCAACCGCATCAAAGCCTGCGGCGGCGGCATGAGCAATAGCCTCTGACAATGGCAGATCTGCCCACAAAAAACCTAAATTCGCTGAAAACTTCATTGTTTTTGACGCCCCTCTATTAACTCGTGAATATCACTAACACGACTTTAAATATAATACTAAAACAGCAAAAACATCAATAACAAAAACACTGATCAAATGATCGACGAAATCCATAACAGCCGCTTGACAGCTAACCATACTGCCGCGATAATACGCGCCCTTAGTTACAGCGCACTTTAGTGTTCTGCAACTCTAAGATATAGCTACGTAGCTCAGTTGGTTAGAGCACAGCATTCATAATGCTGGGGTCGGCGGTTCAAGTCCGCCCGTAGCTACCATTTCCTTTATTCCAATTTGGCCTTATCTTCTAGCAAAATTTTAGCTTAATGTCTATATCGGCCCCCCATTACAGTCTTCGAGCACACATTTGTGACTACAATAAATCTCTCCCCAGAAGCTTATTAGATTCAACATTTCTATACCTAATAATAAAGTAGATTCTTTAGCTGGCCATTTAAGCGAAAAAAGACAATACAGAAATGATAGATCTATAATTACCGTGTTAAAAAAATAAAATACTAATCGATATCTTTGGGATCAGCAACTACTTCGGTAAGTGCCTACAAAAAGGCTATGATGCCTGGGAGTAAAAATATCTTTGCGTATCTTTAAATTATAATCTGCTTTTTAATAGTTAACGGCCTAGTTCACCTCAATCTGTAAGCCTTACATCTATAATCTCAGCTAACTTTTTATTGCCACAAAAAACAGATACAGATCGAAAATATTGGATGGGGGTTTCTAAATCAATATTTACTGGTACGGGTGTAATGGCTTGAATCACCATTCCCTCGGGTGCTGTTGCAGATAAATGTAGACGAAGGGATGGCGGGCTCATACGATCAGTTGCGCCCTGCTTCCAGTCAATGGTAAAACCAGGTGTTGGCAGAACAATTTCTCCTACGACGATCAAACGCTTACTGTCTTTTTTCTGTGTGAACTTATCAATCCAAGCATGCCATTTACCGCTTTCGATAATTGGACAAGACACATCGCGCTCTTTGTGGATAGGCTCTTGATCCGAATTATTTTTTTTCGGACTCGCAGTGCAAGACGTCAAAAAAACAAGGAAAAAAATAGATAGCTGTCGATACATTTTACGTCCTTTAATAGCAATTTTTTATTTTATCAAACTCAACACACTGTTCATTAAAAACAGTATTTATAAATTTTATTACACTTAAAAAATAATGCCATATTAACGAGCAGATTACCCGAACTGACCACACACATATACATCAAACCAATCTTCTCAAGTATCGAGAAGATTGGTTTATAAACATTTTTGCTGCTGTTAGATGCACTATTTACATGTTTTTGTAAGCAAATATTTAATGGCCCGACCTTATGATTTGCATTAAAAACCTTCGAGCACGCTTTTACCAATAGCTCGGCCACTTTCTTGTAAAATATGCATTTCTTTTAAATTGTCGGCAGTAATTTTGCCAGCATTGAGCGTAGCTGTTGATACAACTTTTCCCTCGTCAACTAAATTCGACATCTGATTTAATATGTCATGCTGTTTGATCATGTCATCGGTTTGAAACATAGAACGCGTAAACATAAACTCCCAACTAAAGCTAAGCGCTTTAAGTTTTATAGCATTAATATTAAACGATTTTGGGTCATCGATTAAACCAATATGACCGCGTGGTTTAATGAGCTCCACAATAGAATCAAAGTGTTGCTCGGTGGCCGTAAGCGAAGCCACGTAACGTGGCTGTAAACCTAAAGCTTTAACTTGCTCAGCTAATGGTTGACGATGATTGATGACATGATCTGCTCCCATTTTTTTGACCCACTCGATGGTCTCTGGTCGCGATGCGGTTGTAATAACCGTAAGATTGGTTAACTGCTTAGCAAGCTGTATAAAAATAGAGCCGACACCGCCAGCACCACCAATCACTAATATGCTCTCGCCTTTGCCGTCGCCTTCTTTTAATCCAAAGGAGTCAAATAACATTTCCCATGCGGTAATAGAGGTTAGCGGTAGGCTGGCACTATCGGCAAAGCCAAGCGACCTTGGTTTTTCACCCACAATACGCTCATCGACAATATGAAATTCTGAGTTAGTACCAGGGCGAGTTACATCGCCGGCATAAAATACCTCGTCGCCCACCTTAAACAAACTCACCTTACTGCCAACTTCTTTAACAACACCCGCCGCATCGAAGCCAATAATTTTTATCCCATTATTAATGCCGGCTTCTGGTTCAGCATTGGCGCGCCTTTTTGTATCTACAGG
>CAXMPB010000056.1:0-10093 GCA_964195035.1 Cellvibrionaceae bacterium
TATATACGCAATTTAGAGGTAATCAAATTAACTAACACTGCTTCAACTTCACTATAGTCGACTTTTCGCTCAATCACACAGTCACGTAACTGTGTCATACGTAAACCTGAATAGCCACAGGGATTGATTAACTTAAACGGCGATAGATCCATGTCTACATTGATACTCATACCGTGAAAACAACAACCCTTTCTTACTCGCAAACCTATAGATGCTATTTTATCATCTCGACCATGTTGATGAATATAAACACCAGGGGCATCGGCTTTGGGAAATGCAAGCACACTGAAATGTGCCAATAACTCAACAGCGCATTGTTCAAGTAAGGTCACCATTTCTCTCACGCCAAGCTTACGTCTACGAAGATCAATTAATGGATATATCACTAACTGCCCCGGCCCGTGGTAGGTAACTTGACCACCACGATCGGATTGTATGACGGGAATTAAGCCTGGATTGAGTAGATGATCAACTTTACCTGCTTGGCCCTGAGTAAATACAGAAGGGTGCTGAACAAGCCAGATTTGATCCTTGGTATCTTGGGTGCGGTTATCAGTAAAGTCCGACATTGAGCGCCAAACGGTTTGATAATCTTGCAAGCCTAGATTGCATACATCAATACCTACTAGCATTACAAAACCATTTTAATCGCATCGTGAGCAACCAACTTTTGATGATAAGCACTTAGCTGATCAACACTGGTTGCTGTAATAAATAAAGTGATAGAGTGAAACTTACCCTTGCTACTTTGCCTAATACTTATAGTTTCTCGATTAAATTCAGGAGCAAACTGCTCGGTAATCTCTAAAACAAAATCAATCATTGCTTGATTAGCATCACCCATAACTTTTATGGGGTAATCCACGCAGGGGAATTCGATCTTAGGTGGTTCTTGCTCACTCACAACTTACAACCTATTTATTATCCGAAACGAAGCGATTTATTCGACAGTAAAACGATGAAAAAATAATGCGACACCATCATAGATTCGAATAAACAGACCGGCTTCTTCGACCGCTTTAAGTGACACCAAGGGTGCATTAAGTAGGGTCTCACCTTCAAGAGAAATAATGACACTACCTAATTCTTGATTAATGGTAATAGGCGCTTCAATAATATTATCGACACTGGCCTTAGCGATTAATTTATCCTCTGACCCTCGGGGAACAGTTAAATATATATCTTTTGTCACGCCCAAATCAATAGATTCTAGCTGCCCTTTCCATACGCGTGCCGTGGAAACTGTTGCATTTTTTTCGTAAAGTTTATGGGTATGATAATAGCGAAAGCCATAAGCCAATAATTTTTGTGTCTCTTGAGCCCTCGCATTGTCTGAACTGGTACCCATTACAACCGATATCAAACGCATACCTTCTTTTTCTGAAGATGCAACCAAACAATAACCTGCTTCTTCAGTATGACCTGTTTTAACACCGTCAATGGTCTTATCGCGAAACAACAACTTATTACGATTAGGCTGGTTAATGCCATTATAGCTAAAGTATTTTTCAGAATAATATTTGTAACTTTCTGGAAACTCTGTGATTAACGCTTTTGTTAATAGAGCAATATCGCGTGGGCTTGAGTAATGACCTTCCTCAGGCCACCCAGTCGCGTTCTTAAATTGTGTATTAGTTAATCCTAATAAAGCAGCCTGCTGGTTCATTACATCAACAAAAGCTCTCTCGCTGCCAGCCAAATGTTCGGCTAGCGCGATGGTTGCATCGTTACCCGATTGAATAATCATCCCTCGAACGAGATCAATCACCGGCACTTGAGTGCCTTCGCGGACAAACATTTTTGAGCCGCCCTTTTTCCAAGCCTCAACACTAATGTTCACTTTTTCACTAAGGCTAATAGACCCACGTTCAATCTCAGCAGAGACGATATAACTAGTCATTAATTTAGTAATGCTGGCCGGAGGCAAAGCAATATCAGCATTTCTCTCAGCTAATACTCGACCTGAATTCGCGTCGATCAACAAATATGCTGTTGCTGCTAACTGTGGCGGAGCAGGAATAATAATTTGACGAGGATTTTGATCTGAGAAAACCGTAGCAGAAAAAAAGACAAAGGTTAGAGCTTTGAGTAGTAAAAAAATATGCTTAAACATAAGAGCACTGGCGACCAAATTATTTATCAGATTAAAAACTAATTGTAACATAATTATTGTCAGTGATTGAACGCTAAAACACACAAGAAAAAGATATCTTGATTAGACTGAAAAAACAAACCCATTAAAGAAATATCGCTTTGAAAATAACTCGCTAATTATTACGTATACCCTCAGGGACAATGTGGCCTTCGCTTAAACCTCTCTGCTTTAATAAATTTTGGCTGCTAGCCACCTGCTGTGGACTGTTAAATGGGCCAACAAATACACGATGTAATTTATCCTTGCCCGCAACAACATTAATCGGCTGAGACAATACCATTGCCGCTTTATCTCTCAGCTTTTCTGCGCTTTGATACTGCTGAAATGCACCCAATTGTAAATAAATAACTTTTTGATTCTGAGGTGCAACACCACTAGACCTTGCTTGTAAGGGCTCTAGCTTGAGCTTATTAATATTGCCGTCAGCAATAGCTGAAACTGTGACATTGCTCTGGGCAGGTGTCACGTCAACAACATCAACTGTGGCGACACCCGTTGCAATAACATCCAGCTTTTTAGCCGCGGCGTAACTTAAATCAATAATTCTGTTGCCATGAAAAGGTCCTCGATCATTAATTCTGACGACAATTGAGCGACCATTTGCAACATGAGTCACTCGGACATAACTAGGTATTGGTAAAGTCTTATGGGCAGCAGTCATCCCAAACATATTATATACTTCGCCGTTAGCCGTGCGTCTTCCATGAAATTTTGTACCGTACCACGAGGCTTCTCCGCGCCTTTGATACCCGTCGCTAGAGGCTAATGTGCGGTAAATTTTACCCAGCACGGTATATTCAGGCGCATTACCTGCTCGCGTTCGCACCACGGGCGCAGGCTTAGCATTAGGGATTTTAGACACATCGACCGTATTCGTTGGCCGGCCATCTTTTGGAGAGCCCATTTGAGGGTTTTGATAAGGGGTAGAGCATGCACTAATCAACACGGCTAACAACACAACAATCTGAAAACGCATACCCAACCCCAGTAATAACTATTTTTCTATCTACTTATTTATCTATACGTCTAATGGAAATCAAGGCGAGGTTTTCGCCGCCTCGATCTCTTGGCTCAACTGCCATACTGCCATAGCATAAAGACGGCTATGGTTATAACGCGTAATCACATAAAAATTATGTAAGCCCAACCAATACTCGACACCCCACTCACCCTTTAAGCGCATAGCCGTTGCGTTAGCTGTATATTTTAATGGTTTGACTGGAGTGAACCCTTTTTTGTTTAATTCCTCGAGTGTTAGTGCGGGTTTGAGTGATTGATTAATCACAGATTCATCGATATTTTTTGCAACTCGACTCCGCACAACAACCGCTTGATTTGATTTCCAACCATGGACCTTAAAATAATTCGCTACACTTCCAATAGCATCATCGGTATTGTTCCAAATATCGACGAAGCCATCTTTATCGTAGTCAATAGCATAGGCACGATAACTAGACGGTATAAATTGACCATAACCCATCGCACCGGCATAGGAGCCCATTAACGCTAGAGGATCTTGTTTTTGCTCGCGAGAAAGTAATAAAAACTCCTTCAATTCTTTTTTAAAAAACTTACTCCGAGGCGGGTAATCAAATGCTAATGTGCTGAGCGCATCGATGACTCGATAACTTCCTTTATTTTCACCGTAGCGTGTCTCCACACCAATAATGGCGACAATAACTGCAGCAGGCACACCAAATTCTTGTTCGACTTTACTTAAGATGTCTTCGTGCTCTTTCCAAAAAGTAACGCCTTTCTTGATACGAGAATTTGTTACAAAAATTTTACGGTATTGAGCCCACGTTAGCCTTTTCTCGGCAGGCCTAGAAATTGCGTCCAAAATAGATTGTTTTTTGGCAGCGCTAGCAAACCAAACGTCTAACTCAGCTTTATCGAAATCATGCCCTTTAACCATTTCTGCGACAAATTTATTGGCAAGCTCGTTATTGCGATAAACATCGTCGTCATCAGCAGCTATTGCGGTGACACTAACAAGCAGCGTACTGATTGAAAAGCTCGCCCCCAATAAAAAATTTCTTATCATCATAATCACCGGTTATTTATAATTTTGGGGGGCTCAGTACTAATCCCCATCAATAAACCAAAGCCTAACATCAGAGTAACAAGTGATGTTCCACCCAAGCTCACCAATGGCAATGGTACACCAACCACTGGCAGTAATCCGGACACCATACCAATATTAACAAAGACATAAACAAAAAACGTTAATGTAATACTGCCTGCCAATAATCGCCTAAAACTATCTTGTGCATTTATAGCAATAAACAAACCTCTGGCAATTATCAGTAAATAAAGTACCACTAAGCTAAACACCCCGACAAATCCGAACTCTTCAGCAAGCACAGCAATAATGAAATCTGTGTGGCTCTCAGGTAAAAAGTCAAGGTGCGATTGTGTACCATCAAGCCACCCCTTACCATCGAGGCCACCCGAGCCTATTGCTGTTTTGGATTGAATTATATTCCAACCCGCACCGAGTTTATCCGCCTCTGGATCAAACAAGGTTAAAATACGTCTGCGCTGATAATCATGTAATACGTAATGCCACATTGGCCAAATACTTGCGCACAATAATATAACCGCCGATAAAATATAGCGCCAGCGAAGCCCCGCATAAAACAAAACAATTAAACCCGATATTGCCACGAGAATAGATGTTCCGAGGTCAGGCTGCTTTATAATTAATACTGTTGGTGCAATCACTAACAACAAGGACCAAAACACATGCTTAAAACGTGGCGGTAATGTTTTTTTCGATAGATACGCGGCGATAGCGATTGGCATAGCGAGCTTCATCATTTCTGATGGCTGAAATCGAATACCACCTACACTTAGCCAACGCTGAGCGCCTTTGGCCCCGACACCAAAGAACAATACAAATACCAATAAACCCAAGGCGCCAATATAAAATAAGAGTGACCACCGTGAAAAAAAATCAAGCCTAATTTGTGCAACCGTAAACAGACCTATATACGCAATCGTAAAAAAAATGGCTTGGCGTTTTATTAAACTACCATCACCTTCGCTTGCACTGTAAAGCACCACTAAACCAAATACAGTCAGTGCTAACAATAAAATTAAAAGTAAAGGATCGAGATGTACAACATGCCAAAAACTTCGCCGACGCCTGAGATCATGGCTTGCCTCTGGCATGCGGCGAAGAAAGTCTTGCTTAGTATGTGACGACATCACTGAACGTCTCTTTGAGCAAGCTTAAGCGTGCTTGATTCAGGAGACCGTGTTGCAGGAGATAAAGGAATAACCGGGAGGGCCTGTATAGCAGACGCCTGTGGCGATGACTTTGAGGCTAACTTGATAGGTGTTTTCTGTTGGCCTAGGTTTTTGTTGAGCAAATGTGCATCAAATATTTTTCTGCCTATGGGGGCTGCCGCACCTGAGCCCGACCCTCCATTTTCGACAATTACAGCGACTGCAATTTTAGGATTATCAAATGGCGCAAAACCAATAAACATTGCATGATCGCGATTGCGCTCACTAAGGGCCTCTGCATCATACTTCTCACCTTGCTTGATAGCTACAACCTGAGCAGTGCCGGTTTTTCCTGCCATTAAATAAGATGATTTGCGGCCAGCACGCCTTGCCGTGCCATTTGACGCATGCATAACATCTTTCATCGCCTTGAAAACATGATCCCAGTGGCGATCCTCAACTTCGACTTGGTTAATAATTTTTGGTGGCAATATTTCACCATTAATAGACTTCACCATTTGTGGCTGCAAATGCTTACCTCGGTTGGCAATCGTCGCCACCATTGTCGCCATCTGCAATGGTGTTGCCAATGCAAAGCCTTGACCAATACCTACGTTTAGGCTGTCCCCAGGAAACCAGGGTAATCGCTTTGCTTCTTGTTTCCACTCGCGAGAGGGCCATAAGCCTCGCCTTTCACTCGGTAAATCTATACCCGTTTTTTGCCCTAAACCAAATTGCGCACCAAAGGGGTGAATTCGATCAATCCCCAAGCGAAATGCAAGACCATAAAAAAAGGTGTCCGATGATTGCACAATCGCCTTATGCACATCAACAATGCCGTGGCCCGTGCGCTTCCAGTCTCGCCATATACGCTCTTCGTTTTCTAACTGATAAAACCCCGGATCAAAAATTTTATAACTTCGACTAATTACATTACTGCTCAAACCAGCCAAGCCCATCATTGGTTTAATAGTTGATGCTGGAGGATAACGACCTTGAATTGTCCGATCAAATAAAGGAATATCTAGACTATTACGCAAGGCATCATAGTTTTTATAGCTAATGCCAGTGACAAATAGATTAGGATCATAACTGGGTGTACTAACAATCGCTAAGACACCACCCGTCGCAACATCGATCGCAACAACAGCCCCACGATGCTCGCCCAAAGCATTTACTGAAATTTGCTGCAGATCACTATCGATATGTAATTGGAGATCCTTACCTTGGATAGGGTTTTGCTGCTCTAAAGTCCGCAATACTCGCATACGTGCATTAATCTCGACATTGCGATAACCAATTTCACCAAACAACACATCTTCGTAAGATTTCTCTAAACCAATTTTGCCGATTGTATGCACGCCTTGATAGCGTTTAATTTCATCCTCATCAAATTTGCTCCATTCGCGTTCATTAATTTTGCCCACATAACCTACACTATGGGCAAATAAAGCCCCCGCTGGATAATCGCGCACTAATATCGCCTCAACTTCAACGCCGTCTAGGCGATATTCATTGACGGCAATTCTGGCAATTTCTTCTTCAGTTAAGCGAAAACGTAAGGGGATTGGCTGATAGGGACGTCGATTTGTTTTTAGAAACTTGTAGAAATCACGTACATGATCTTCATTGACGGTAATAAGAGTGCGCAATATCTCGATAGTAGCATCGATACTTTTTATATTTTCAGGGACGAGAGAAAGGATATAACTCGGTCGATTATCAGCCAACAACTTACCATTCGCATCAAAAATCAAACCACGTTGAGGACTAATTGTTTGCACTAAGATACGATTGTTATCGGATTGAGTCGCGTAATCTTGGTGATGAGTGATTTGCAGGCTGTAATAGCGATAAAGCAATAATGAGGTAAGGCCAACAATTAATATCGTCGTCAATAATACCCGACCAACAAAGGTGCGAGACTCGATATAATAATTTTTAAAGTGTTGATGTTCTTGCATTAAATAAAATCTATCACTCTATACATACCTTAATACTCATTTCAATTTTCACGTGCAATCTAGCTTAATTCAGCAGTAAACAATTCTTTTTTTGGTCATCTCATTATATTACTTATGATACGGATGATTATTTAATAAGGTCCAGCTGCGGTATAACTGCTCGACTAATACAATACGCACTAAGGGATGCGGCAGTGTTAGCGCAGACAATGACCACCGCTGGTTTGCACGGGCTAAACACGCAGGGCTTATGCCATCTGGCCCACCTATCAACAAGGCAACATCCTGCCCTGACATTTGCCACTGTGATGTCTCTGACGACAATTGTTCAGTCGACCACACCTTACCTTTAACATCCAAAGCGATTACATGCTCTTGAGTATGAATAGCTGAGAGCATTGCATTGCCTTCTAACTCTATAGCTTTATTCACATCTTGTGATTTACTGCGATGACCAATAGCAAACTCTATCCATTCAAACTTCCACTCTCGCGGCAAGCGCTTTTGATACTCTTCTACGCCCCGAATGACCCAAGATGGCATTTTTGTGCCTACCGCTAATACCCGAACATGCATACTTTACACTTCTTCTTCCATCGCTTTTTGGCAAACGATTGCTTTAGCTGATTGCTTAGATACTGACGGTCAGTAACTGACTAGATACAAGACCTATAACTTAAGAATTTACCGATTGTTCACCCGGCTTTTCTATCGGCGTCCACAACTTTTCTAAGTCGTAAAATTTTCTAGCCTCTGGCAACAAAACATGCACAACAACCGAACCATAGTCTACTAACACCCAATCCGATGCCTCTAAACCTTCTATACCTATCGGTCGCAGCCCTTGTTTTTTGGCTTCATCAACAACATTACCGGCAAGGGATTTAACATGACGGCTAGAGGTACCTGTAGCTATTACCAACGTATCCATCACATCACTCATCGACATAACATCCAACACAACAACATCCTGCGCTTTTAAATCATCTAATGCATTGATAACCAGTGTGTTTAATTCTGCGCTATTTAATTCTTTAGTCATTAATTCTCTTTCTCTGTAAAACCATATAATTGATGAGCAACAATATAATCAAGTACCGACTTAGGTAGACCCCTAGGCCGAACACTCAGCGCTAATTGCTCGCGTACCGTAGTTGCCGACCATGGCAACTGAGGTTGTTCTAGCGCAATAACCATTCCTGACGGTTGTGTATGAATTTTAGCAGCTGATGAGCTTGCAAGCCAATCTGCTAAAACCCCCTCTTTAGGCATTGTGTATTCTGGACGCTGCAATACGCCAACATGTGCTAATGTTGGCAGCTGCTGCCATTCATGCCAAGTTTGGAGGCTATTATACGCATCAACACCCATTAACAATGTGATGCTCAACTCGTCGCCAAACTCTTTGCGGTAATCTTTTAATGTATCAACTGTCCACGATAATTTATCGCGCTTTAACTCGCGATCATCAATCGCCAAACCGCCTATGTTGCTCACTGCGAGCTTGAGCAATAATAGGCGCTGCTGACTACTCAGTTGTGGTGTATCTCTATGCGGTGGCTGATGACATGGCAACAGGCGCACTTCATCTAATTTCAGACACTTTTTTGCCGCAAGAGCCATTTGTATATGCCCGCAATGAACAGGGTCAAAAGTTCCGCCAAAAAGGCCTATCGTAGGCAAACTCATTATTCAATGCACGCTAGCACGACATCTACGCTCTTATTTGTCCATCGCCAAACACAATCCATTTTTGAGAAGTTAAACCCTCAAGCCCGACGGGGCCTCTTGCATGAATTTTATCGGTAGATATACCAATCTCTGCACCTAAACCATATTCAAAACCATCGGCAAATCGAGTAGATGCATTCACAATGACTGAGCTTGAATCAACTTTGGACATAAATATACGAGCACGAGAAATATCTTGTGTAACAATCGCCTCTGTATGACCCGAACTAAAGCGAGCAATATGATCTATTGCTGCAGTCATATCATCGACTATACGAATAGATAAAATAGGGGCCAAATATTCTGTTGCCCAATCCTCATCCGTAGCCGCAGTCATATCTACTAAAGCACGGGTGCGCGCGCAACCGCGCAACTCAACACCTTTTTCTGTATAGGCATCAACCAGACGTGGCAATATTTTTGGTGCAACTGGGCCTGCAATCAACAATGTCTCCATTGCATTACACACACCATAACGATGAGTTTTTGAATTTAGGGCGATATCAAAAGCTTTAATTAAGTCGGCAGACTCATCGATGTATACATGACAAATACCATCTAAATGCTTAATCACAGAAACCGTTGCCTGATTAATAATGCGCTCAATTAAACCTTTGCCGCCACGGGGTACAACCACATCTACAAACTCGTTCATGGTGATTAATTCGCCTACCGCTTCTCTGTCAGCTGTCGATATCACTTGCACGATATCAACCGGCAAGCCGACCTCGGCTAAACCATTATGAATACAGGCGGCAATCGCTTTATTCGAATTTAAGGCCTCTTTGCCACCACGTAAAATAGCGGCATTACCGGATTTCAAACAAAGACTTGCCGCATCGACAGTCACATTTGGACGAGACTCATAAATAATGCCTACAACACCTAAAGGCACACGCATTTTACCCACCTGAATACCCGATGGACGATAACTAAGGTCGCTAATTTCACCACAGGGGTCGGGCAATTCAGCAACTTGCGTGAGCCCAGCAATCATTTGGTCAATGCCGCT
>CAXMPB010000057.1:0-11950 GCA_964195035.1 Cellvibrionaceae bacterium
GCACTGACATTTTGTAGTTTTGGCTATAGTCATGATGACAATGACATGCACACACAAAACAAAGAGCACGAACAACATAATTCTCACGATGATCATGTCGATCATGAAAAAGATAACATGCACCAAAAGCACAGCAAAGACTTAATAGTCATTCAAAACCCGACTATTAAAACAACACCACCAGGCATCACTAATAGTGCGGCCTATTTTATCATTAAAAATAATGGCGAAAAGGACATTACCTTAATCGATGTTACCAGTGATGCCGCACAAATCGTGGCAATGCATCAACATGTTATGATTAATGGTGCAATGAAAATGCAAGTAATGGAATCTTTAACTATTCCCGCTAAAGGCTCTGCTAGCTTTCAACCCGGCGGCAATCACATCATGTTTATTGATGTCACAAATAATATAAAAAGTGGCGATGTAATTGATATCACTTTAAGCTTTGACAATGGCACTAAAAAAACCATTAGCAGCACCGCAAAAAAACAATACAAAGCCAAAAATAAATCTCATCAACATCATTAAATGAGATGAACAGCTCTGAAATAATCCAGAGTGAGTTTTCGATTAATAAAAGCAGTCGATAAACAGCTTAGAAGTTTATTAGTTAATCACCAACTCTAAGGCCTTTAAGATATTATCTTTGTCATAGGGGCCTTTAAATAAACCTACGTACTCGCCCTGTGGGTTTATCACAGCAATACTATCGCTATGGGTAACAAAGTAATTGCCATATTCATCTGGTTTTTCATAGATAAAGACGGTACTTAATTGCTGAGCAACCTTGCGTATATTTTCTACCTCACCGGTAAAGCCGATGTAGTTTGGATCAATATAATTTAAATATTGTGATAATCGATCTGGCGTATCTCTTGCTGGGTCAAACGTAATATGCGTAATCTCGAAGGCCTTATCTTGATGAGATGTATCCCATATAGATTTGACCTCGCTCATTAATTGCAAGTTTACTGGGCAAATATCTGGGCAAAACATATAGCCAAAATTAACTAACTGCCACTGACCGTGATGCGTCGTTAATGTTGTTTTATTACCGTTTAAATCTTCAAGTGGCACTGGTGCTAATGCACGCGCATTATCAAACTTAAAAAAGCCTAACTCAAATAGCTGTTGTTTATTATCGCCTGCAGGCGCAACACTTTTCAACACAAAAACGATTATCACCAATACGGAAAAAAGTGCAACCAAACTAATCGTAAATTTTTTATTTTTCATATCACTCTCAACTCTTAATCTTAATCTCAATTTTTAATCTTAAATCTAACGCTTAATTCAAACTATCAACACTAGCTCTTAACTTAAGCCTTAAGCAAATATAACTGGGCCACTATGAAAACGAAACTCATCATCAAAAGACTCAATTAATGATTGCTCTACCTCGAGCAACTTGTCTATTCTCTCATCTATGGTTATTTTTTTAATAGCGGGCACACCCGCCTCTAGTGCTTGCTTATAAGCTTTGCGCGCCAATAATAGATAATCTTCGTAATGCCTAGACTCCGACTTTAATAAAGACAAATAAAATACACTTAACTCTTCATCTAAATGTGGCGCTATTTTAGCAAAACGTTCACAAGAGCGCGCCTCAATAATTGCGCCAATGATTAAGGTATCTATTAATTTCCAAGGCTCTTCTCTACTGGCAGATTTGCGTATAGCACCGGCATAGCGTGCGGCTTCTATTTGCGTATATTCGATATTGCGCCTTTTCATAATCGCAATAACTTGCTCAAAATGACGTAGCTCTTCTCGAGCTAATTTAGACATTTTATTCATTAATTCAAAATTATCGACATATCGATAAATTAAATTCATCGCTGTGCTCGCGGCTTTTTTCTCGCAGTTTGCATGATCAATTAGTAGCATATCGATATCTGCAAGCGCATTTTCTACCCACAAGTCGGGCGTTTCACAATTTAAGAACTGCTTAATGTGGCTAATATCTGTCATAAAAAAACATCTTTTGTATGGGGGTCGGTTTAATCGCTAATGAGTAATTTGTAGTATTCAATACTGCTGGTCTGACAACTTCAAGCATTATAAATTGCTTTTAACTTTCTAAGGCAAACCGCTTATTGTAGTATTTAACTCACTCAATAAGCTTAAGCGCACTCTACTCTGGTGCTTACTCGTAGCATAAATTTCTAGTAGCCTAAAAAAATGAATCCTACAGTGATAACACGGTCTTTTAAAGCGTAACTTGAGCTATTATTAACTAAATACAAAAAACTAAAAGTGAGGACAATATGCGTCTAAAACACTGTCATAATTTTCAAGATTTTCGTCTACTGGCCAAAAAAAGACTACCAAGCCCTATTTTTAATTATATTGATGGTGGTGCAGATGACGAGAGCACTTATCGCCGCAATACAGAGGCCTTTGAAAGCTGTGATCTTATCCCTAGCGTATTGACGGGCATAAAAGATATCGACTTATCTGTCACGGTGATGGGTCAAAAATTAGACCTACCTGTCTATTGCTCTCCTACCGCACTACAACGACTATTTCACCACGACGGCGAACGCGCGGTTGCCGCTGCCGCCGAAAAATACGGCACTATGTTTGGTGTCTCGTCTCTGGGCACGGTCAGCATGGAAGAAATTGCACAACAGGTTAGTACCCCACAAGCCTATCAATTTTATTATCACAAAGACCGTGGTCTCAATAGCGCGATGATGGCACGCGCTAAAAAATCTGGTATTGAAGTGATGATGCTTACGGTTGATTCGATCACGGGTGGTAATCGAGAACGCGATCTACGCACAGGATTTTCTATCCCCTTTCGGTTAACCCTTAGCGGCTTAGTACAATTTGCCATCAAACCCATGTGGGGGATTAATTATGTCACTCACGAGCGCTTTAGATTACCGCAACTTGAAGAGCATGTTGATATGGATGGTAGCTCAACCTCTATTGGTGACTATTTTAGCAATATGCTTGACCCATCTATGCATTGGGATGATGTAGAAGAGATGGTCAAAGAATGGGATGGTCAATTTTGTCTTAAAGGTATTATGAGTGTCGAGGATGCAAAACGCGCAGTTGATATAGGCTGTACCGGTATTATCATTTCAAATCATGGCGGCAGACAGCTCGATGGCTCGCGCAGCTCTTTTGATCAACTTGCAGAAATTGTAGATGCTGTTGGCGATAAGATTGATGTCATCTTTGATGGCGGTATTCAGCGGGGTACTCACGTATTAAAAGCGCTTTCACTTGGTGCAAAAGCGGTAGGTATTGGGCGAATGTATCTATATGCGCTTGCGGCGGCAGGCCAACCCGGTGTTGAACGCGCTTTAGAGCTAATGAAGTCTGAACTCAACCGAGACATGATGTTAATGGGTTGTCATCGTATTGAAGATTTATCGACAAAGAATTTACGCTTTAGATAAATTATGCTGAGTTTATCGACGGCTAAATTGATGCTTTGATCCTCAACCCTTCCGCCTGAGACGATGCTGGGGTGGCCCAGCAGCAATAGCCCAAACCGCTTAACGCTCCAATACATCGATTTAGGGCCCATCGGCCTTGGGCAAGCCATTAAATTAACAGCCGCTGCGCAACTCAACAACTGCTCCTGCATCGCCTAAAAGTGCCTACTGATGGTGTTCTAATAAGTTACGTCCATATAAGGATGCAAAACCTACATTCCCTAATTGACCGCCAAGCATGGTGGAAATGCAAATAGGTAGCCTTGAGTAAATTTTGCCCTGTGGGCAAGGATTTCAATATTGGATGTGTTTCTTTGCTTAGTTCTATAAGGGGAGAGTTTTACTTATACAAAGAAATTAACTTGCCCTAAGGCGAAATCATTCATCGACAGTAAAAATATTTCAATCGGGGTATCTCATGGTTTAGCCCTCAATCGCCGGGATTTAGCCAAATGCGGCCAATCACAATTAACAGGTACTGTGCTATAGTCGTCATCACATTGTGCTGTGCACAATTAGTGTGCGCGCAGGCTTAAATTTGAGATTGTTTGCACACTTAATCCTTAGAGCTATTCTTATCAAAAATGCTATCGACACCAAAAACAATAATTTATAAATAAGACGACATACCCTATGAGCGAGACAGAAGAAACTATTCGTATTATTAAGAAGTATCCCAACCGGCGTGTATATGATACTCACCTGAGTAAGTACATTAAGATTGATGATGTTCGTGACATGATCATCGATGGCATCGAATTTAAAGTTATTGATACAAAAACAAAAGAAGATGTAACCCGTAGCGTGCTGCTACAAATCATCCTAGAGCAAGAGTCTGAGAACAATCCCCTGTTTAGCTCGGAGAATTTAAAGCTCTTTATTCGCTACTATGGCCAAAACCATAGCGATATGTTTTCGGCGTATTTAACTCAAAGCCTACAGTTCTTTAATCAAGAACAACTCAATCAGCAGTTCTCTAACTTACTTAAACAGAACCCTGTTAACAGCCTTAATCAATTCAATCAAAAAAATATTGATATGTGGCACGGCCTACAAAAACAATTTTTCGATTCATTTGCGCAAGCAAAACCAAACGATAAAGACAAGCCATAAAAAAAGCTACTAACAGAGTTAGTAGCTTAAAGGTTTTGACAAAAAAGTTAGCTACTAAAATGCGTAGCTATAAAACAGGAAATTATTTAGCTGGAACTGCAGCTGTAGTCGCTTCTTTTACCGCAGTCATTGTGCTTTTAACGGTATCTTCCATTAAGTAGCGTGCACTTTCAAAAAACTCAGTACCGATGTCAGCATAAGACTTAGAGTCTGCAACCATCATATCGTTGGTTTTTGTGAATATATCTTTTTGCTTTTCGGTGTAGCTTGTCATTTGATCAAAATTAGTGACCTTGAAGCCTTCTGCAATATTATCCAAGCCAACTTTTGCGTAAGCCTTGGTGAAATCCATCTGCAATTTAATGGCTTTTTCGGTAGCTTCAGTCGCTAGCTTGCTATAGGCCATAAAAGGTGCAAATGTTTGTTTAAGATTAGGAGTTGTTGAAGTAAACATGTTGAAATCCTCGGCAGTTCGTCTGCTTAAAGTATGCTTTTTAATAATGCTAGTTAAGGTCTAACTTAGATCAGCGTTTGTGCGATGCAGCATATCTAATTTTTTTGTGCATTGCAACATATTTTTGCAGCGCACAAATTATCCCTTATTTAATCATTACACCATAAGATTATCTACTTCTTAGCATTTAACTTATGCCTATGCCCCACCCCTTAAAATTATTACAAGTCACTCTAAGACAAAAACTTGAGAACAGATTGAAGAATGTAAAGCTCTTTATTTACTTCTATGGCCAAAGCTCCAGCGATATGTGTTCGCGTATTTAACGTAAAGCTTACAGCTCTTCAATCAAGCACAACTCAATCAGCAGTTCTCTAACCGACTTAAACACAGCCCGGTTGTCAGTCTTAATCAATCAAAAAAATATTGAACTTTGGTGCGGTTCACAAGAATGATTTTTAGATTGTTTGCGCAATCCAAACCAAGCGATAAAGACAAACCATAAAAAAAGCTACTAACAGAATTAGTAGCTTTAACGGTTTTGACAAAAACTTAGCTATAAAAATATATAGCTAGGAAATTGGGAATTATTTGGCTGGAGTTGCTACTTTAGTCGCTTCTTTAGTCGCTTCTTTTACCGCAGTCATTGTGCTTTTAACGGTATCTTCCATTAAGAAGCGTGCACTTTCAAAAAACTCAGTACCGATGTCGGCATAAGACTTAGAATCTGCAACAATCATATCATTGGTCTTTTTGAAGACCGCTTTTTGCTTTTCAGCATAGCTGTTCATTTGGTCAAAGTTAGTCACCTTGAAGCCTTCAGCAATATTGTCTAGGCCAACTTTTACGTAAGTCTTAGTGCAATCCGTTTGTAATTTAATGGCTTTTTCAGCAGCTTCAGTCGCTAACTTGCTATAGGCCATAAAAGGTTCAAATGCTTGTTTAATAGTAGGAATTTGTGAAGTAAACATGTTTATATCCTCGAGAGTTCATCTGCTAAATTATGCTGTTTTAAGTAATACTTGTTAAGGCATGACCTAAATCAACGTTTGTGCGATGCAGCATAACCAACTACTTTGTGCATTGCAACATATTTTTGCAGCGCACAAATTATTCCTTATTTAACCATTTAACAATAGGGTCTATCTGCTCTTTAGAATTTAGCGTAGGTGTATGCCCCACACCATCAAATTCAATAAATTCGGCATGGGGTAAAGTCCTTTGCATGCGCTCCATCAAAGACTCTGTTAAAAAATCAGACTCGGTACCTCGACAAACTAACACTGGGCAAGTAATTGACTCCCAGAAGCTCCAAACATTAAAATGCATCAACAACCAATAACGATGATAATTTTCTGCAATAGCAGGGTCGTAAGAGAGTCGGTAGCCTTCGTCAGTTTCAAATGAACTGTGCTCTGCCATTGTTGACCAATTTTTATTATTCATCGGCTTAAAGGATCCGTATTTTGAACGAATATAATCCTCAACCTGTTGTAGGTTTTCAAATAATGGGTTCTCTCCTAAGTACTGGCTCAATCGCTGTAAAGCCACCATTGGTACCTCTGGAGCAATGTCATTGATGACTAAGCGTCGTATTGGACTTCTGTCCATGCTGGCAAGAATCATTCCCATCAAACCACCTAGCGATGTACCGATAATATCGTATTGCGCGGCTCTTGCTTTTGCGGCAATAACGGCAACGTCTAAATTATATTGTGGAAGATTATAATCATCGTGGGCGCGCAGCCAGTCGCTGTGGCCACGTCCTACGGTATCGGGACAAATGACTCGTCGCGTGGGTGCAAAACGCTGCGCCAGCTCATCAAAGTCACGAGAGTTTCGAGTTAAACCATGCAAGCACATAACAGGAATGCTATCTTCAATAACATTTGGCTGCTTAGGCTCACCCCACTCGCGGTAAACCAACTTGTGAAAACCTTTACTACTAATACTATTAGCAACACCAATTCTTGGCCCAACAACTTTTTTCACTGTTTTCTTTGGTGCCTTTACTTTCTTCAAAATTGAGCTGCTCAAATCTTCACGCCTCCTAGGGCTGTTATATCGGTGTTAATTGATCATCCTGTCTTGACCAGTCGTCATTATTGCCCTCTAACACAATATTAGAGCACACAGAGTCTTTAAGTACCTGCGTAGCGATGCCTCTTTTTTCCAGCTCCGCGGCTAACTTCAGACGGATAAATGGATCGCGCGTATAACGTCTTGATGTTTTGTAATATTTTTTTTCTAACTCGGCAACCGTATCGTTATAAGCATCAAGTAGACGAGTGTTTAGATAAAAACCATCGTACCAAGCGACCATATCAACTTGTTCATTTAAGGGCTCACATAACGTCTCGATCGTCATACGTATCAGATCCAGATCTTTCTGTTCTTTTATCTTATAGCCGCGCATATTCAACGTTAAGGTATGCGTTTTCGCATCCAGTTGAATTCGACGACTGATCGGAGCATCGAGTAATGATGCTCTTAAATTCATGGGTTCAGGAGAGAAAATTCTCGCATCCATCAATCGTACATTTTCTATAATTGGTTTAAAGTCCATATGCGCTAAAATATCGCGTTCGATATCAATACCCGGTGCAACCTCAATAAGTTCGACGCCCTTTGAGCAAATTGAAAACACACAGCGTTCGGTGACATAGAGAATCGGCTGTTTTGTCTCAGCGGCTAACTCGCCAGAAAAGGTAATATGCTCAACGCTATTAACGAATTTTTGAGCTTTACCTTCTTTTAAAATTTTCAACTTGCCATCTTCAATAACGACGTCCAAGCTGCCTGCAGTAAAACTTCCAGCAAACGCTACACGCGCAGCATTTTGGCTGATATTAATAAAACCACCGGCACCGGCAAAACGCGAGCCAAACTTCGATACATTTACATTACCTTTTGCATCAACTTGCGCCATCCCTAAACACGCAAGATCAATACCACCGCCGTCATAAAAATCAAACTGTGTATTGGTGGCAATAACGGCATCGGGATTTAGGGCAGCACCAAAATCTAGTCCGCTTTGCGGAACCCCACCGATGGTTCCTGCCTCTGCTGTCAACGACACAGAATCGAGCATTTCTTCTTCTGCGGCGACCGCTGCAACACCTTCGGGTACGCCAATACCAAGATTCACCACGCCCCCAATAGGCAGCTCAAGTGCAACGCGGCGAGCAATAATTTTGCGTGCCGTTAACGGCATAGTTTCAAACTGGTCAAGAGGCACACGCAATTCACCCGCGAACTCCATTTTGTAAGGTGTTGCGTAGGTTTGACAATGATTTTCGGGCTTCGAGACCACAACACAACCCACTAAGTTACCGGGTATCATCACGCGCTTAGGCGATAATGAGCCGCGTTCGGCGACTCGCTCAACTTGTACAAAAACAATACCGTGTGAGTTATGCACCGCCATTGCCGATGAACAAACATCTAGCTTTAGAACTTCACGCTCCATTGTGGTATTACCGAACTGGTCAGCAGTCGTGCCTCTTAAAAAAGCCACGTCAATTTTAAAGGCTTTATAAAATAACCATTCTTCACCATCGATTTCATCGAGCACAACTAATGGTTCAGTGGTGCGTTTATTAATACGTCCACCATCAAGTCTTGGATCTACAAAGGTTCCCAAACCCACTTTGGTACGCAAACCGGGTTTGCCTCCTGCAATAACGCGATACATTTGCGAGATACAACCGAGGGGTAAATTGTAGGCTTCGATTTGATTATCGACAGCCATTTTGGCCAGCTTAGGCACCAAAGACCAATGCCCACCAATAGCGCGCTTAATTAAACCGGGATGTGCCAGTCGATTGAGTCCTCGATCACCGGCGTCACCTGGTGCTGCGGCAAATACTAAGGTTAGATCACGTGGGTGCCCTGTCTCTAAGAAGCGTTTTTCTAAGGCGATAATTAATTCATCAGGGGTGCCGATGCCGACAAAACCAGACACTAGAACAGTGTCTCCGTCTCTGATAACGGATATTGCATCTGCTGCAGCTGTTACTTTATTTTGCATCAAAATCACCTTTATATTAAATTTTTTATTGATTGATATTGATTGATATTAATTAACAGCTATTCATCAGTAGCTGTATGTCATTCGTTAATACTTGCCTTAAGTCTTGGACTGACGCTCGGATAACCAGGTAAAAATGCTATCGCTGACTACATTTTGTAATCGACTACTGACATATATTCCTACATGTCCACTGGGTAGTGCCAACTCTGTATAATCTTCACTGCCGACATACTTTTTTAAGGCTTTAGAACACGGCGGTGGCACAATATGATCGCGCTCGGCATACACATTTAATACGGGCATTGTGATAGTCTTTAAATTAACTTTTTCACCTGCCAGCACAAACTCACCTTTTACCAGAAGATTTTCTTTATATAAGTCAATCAACCATTGTTTGGCAGCCGCGCCTGGATGATGAGGTCGATCTGCTAGCCATTTTTCCATGCGTAAAAAGTTAAGTAATTTACTGTCGTCCGCAGCAATATCGATAAAATCCAAGTTATATTTGACCATCGATTTGACCGGTGTCATTGCCTGAAAAACAGAGCCCATAACCTCACCCGGCAAATTGCCGTAGGCCTCTATCATAGCTTCAATATCTTCAGCGGCTAAATTGCGCGTCCATAAATTTATAAAACCATGCGAGGGGTTTTCGTCTTCTTGATCGGCAGCAAAATCAATAGGCGTGATCGTTATGACTAAATTGCTAACTTTTTCAGGGTATTGAGCCGCATATAAAGCGGTAAATACTCCCCCCTCACAGACTCCAAACAGATTGATACTCGCAAGCGCATTTTCACGACAAATAGCATCGACGCATTCATCTAAATAATAAGCCACATAATCATCAAAACTTAAGTACTGGTCAGCACGGCTGGGGTACCCCCAATCTACAACGTAGAGATCGACACCGCGTAATAATAAGTTTCGGACCAGTGATCGATCTTCTTGTAAATCGATCATGGTGTAGCGCCCTACTAGCCCATAGACGATTAATACCGGGTCTGTTTTTGGCTTGCCTTTTATCAGCCCTTTGTAATGATACAATTTTACTTTATCAAACTCGGCTACTAGCGTTTTTTCGCTGGTACCCACTTCAATATCTTCAGCGTTGACGCGCCCCAAGGTTTCGCTACCTTTAGCAAACTGTTTGCTAAAATTTATCATGTCGGACATAGGGCCAAACCATTCTTCGATTGATTGATTCATAGGGGTTTTCAATTTTTTGTATTATCTGAATTGACCGCTTTTTTGGCTTTAGGTGCGGGCTTTTTAGAAGCTTGTTTTTTTACAGTCGCAGGCTTAATTGGCGCCGCATCCTCAACACGCGCTTTCATTTTTTTCGCAACAGCTTGTGGCGCTTTTTCTCCAACACGCTGCGGCGCTTCCTTTTTAGACTGCTGAGCTTGTTTTTTTAATTGACGAAGCTCACGGCGCAATTCATAAACCATACGGTGTAAATCATCCACTTCGGAGCGTGTTGGCATTGTATAGGCCTCACACCAAGCCTCAATAATTTCACGCTGCTTCAATTTGTATTGCGTATTGGTTTTAAATAACTTTCGTTGCGCTGCTAAAAATTCATCGCTGCGTTGTGTCTCGATAAGACTTTCATTAGCAACTTTTAACCAACGCTGCATCATCTCGTCTAAATCTACCGCATCACTTTGTGGCTCGGCTGCTTGCTCTTTTAAATAGCGATCAAATGCCTGACCCCATGCGGTTGCAATAACCGTTTGATACTCAGCATTAGCATTGCACAAATTCGACCAATCTTGACCGGTGCGCATGAACTTTTTCTCTAGCACACCGATATCAGCAAAGTCGGGACCATCGGCTAAGCGTTGAAAAACCTGATTTAATTCATCAATCCCCGAACTTAAAAACGTCGCGGGATTTAGCATTAACTTTAATTTTTCAAAGGCATCCATTGGCTCGCCCGCGCTGCTGGCCGAACTATCCTGTGGCATACCCATGTTTTTAGGAAACCATTGCTCACTTGCCGTGACCCAACTATTAAATTGTGTCTCGCATTGATCCCAATTTTGCTTGGCGTGAGCGACAACATCGCTAACATCGGCAGATTCAGCAGGACCGTCTGCTTTAGCAAACCAGTTTGATTGTGCCCGCATCATCTGCTCTGAACTCGACACCCAAGCATCAAAGAAAGGATTTGAGCCACTAGTTGAATTGCGATTAGTCATATATTAAGCCTATCTTTTTTTCAAGAGCAACAATTATCAAAGCGCCCGCTGATAGATAGCCAATGCCGCTTCATAGGTCATCTCTCTTGGGTTATTGATTAATAAACGGCTTTGCTTCATCGCATCACCCGCTAATAGCTCAAGGTCATTTTCAGTCACACCGACTTCTCTCAAAGTAGATTCAAGACCTAAGTCCTTGCTGATGTTCGCGGTTTTATCGAGTAAGCCGTCTAATTTTTTATCCGTAGCAACGCCTTTTAATTCTGGAAAACATAAATCCGCCAGCTCTAAATAGTGATCTGCGGCCTCCGGCATGTTGTATTCCATAACATGAGGTAAAACCAAGGCATTAGACAAGCCATGAGGCACATGAAAATGCCCGCCTAAGGGGTAAGCTAAAGCGTGAACAGCGCCGACGGGTGAATTAGCAAAGGCCATGCCCGCCAACATTGAACCCAGCAACATATTGGCGCGTGCAGCACGATCACCTGGGGTCTCGCAGACTATACGAATATTAGCACCGAGTAATTCAAGCGCTTGACGAGCTAGACAATCGGAGACGACATTCTTTTTGATTTTAGAGGTGTAGGCTTCAATGGCATGAACCATTGCATCAATACCGGTTGCCGCCGTTACCGAGACAGGCAAGCCCAACGTTAGCTCTGCATCGAGCACAGCCCAATCTGGC
>CAXMPB010000058.1:0-7274 GCA_964195035.1 Cellvibrionaceae bacterium
TTTTTCGAGCCGAATCACCACCGCCTCGATAAATATTGTAGCGAAGACGAAGTGCAATAACCCAATCTTCATTAACACCTTCAACACCATCGATGTCTTCATTGTAAGTTCGATCGCCTTCTAAGGTGAGGGTGGGGTAAAAAGAACTCTTGCTGGCACGATACTGCGCTCTGGCCGCTTCAATATCAGCATCTGCTGATTTAAGCTGCGGATTATTATCAAAGGCAATTTGAAGCGACGACTCAAGCTTATCGGTAAGTGTCATAGGCGACGGACGAGTCATTGTGCTTGATTCGGGTAGATAGCCCACGACACCATAAAAATTACTCACCGCATCTTGTAGGTTATTTTGACCCACAATATAGTTACTTTTTGCCAGCGCAAGTCTTGCCGCAATTTGATCTAAATCGGAACGACTACCCACACCCGCATCAGCTCTGAGTGACATCTGATCATAAATATTTTGATGTATATCAAGAGAGCTGCCAAGTAACTGCAGTAATTCAGATTGCCTGAGCGCGTTGACGTAAACCTCAGACACTCTAAAGGCAATCGTCTCTTCTTGGGCAACGGTTTCAAATAGCTGGCTGTTGTAGCGCGCTTTTTGTCTATCGACTTCACTTGCGGTAGCGCTGCCATCATAAACTAGCTGCCTAAGCCTTAAGGCACTTTCTGTTCGCGTAAGCTCGACTTCATCGCCACCGGTTGCCGGTGATTCTGTGCCTTCGCGACCAATACCAAGTTCTAAATCTAAAGAGGGCAAAAAGCCGGCCTTGGCACTACTTATCTCACTTTCGCGAGACAGCAATTGCTGACGAGAGGATAGTAATTCTGGGTTAGTTTTTAAGGTATGTTCGACAACTTGCTCTAGTGATAGCGCTTGTACTGTTGATACACTCAACATATTGCCTACTAGCAATCCCGCTAGCGTTAATAATTTTACTGTTTTTTTCATAAAGATCTCTAGAAAAGCGTGAACTAAGTCACACTTTATAGGGTTGCTTATTATTTGCAACACTTACGTAAGACTTAATTATTCACCAATAGTGAGACGTTTACTCTCAGAAGATCTGACAAATATATTATGGCGAGCAAACTATCGCTCTCTTAACGCTAATTGCTTGGTTTTCAAAATAGGCTTTAAAATATAATCTAATACTGTTTTTTTACCGGTTAACACGTCCACATTTACAGTCATTCCCGGAATAATCGGTAAGGGTTCGCTCTCGGCACCCAAAAATGATGACTCGGTCTCTATTTGAACCAGATAAAAACTTTCACCCTCTTCATCTAAAATAGTATCGGGGCTGATATTAACAACCTCGCCTTGCAATCCGCCATGTATAGAAAAGTCATAGGCGGTAAACTTAATCGTTGCTTTTTGACCTGGATGCATAAAGGCAATGTCAGCAGGCCGAATTTTTGTCTCGATTCGAAGGCTATCTTCCGATGGGACAATCTCTAATAAATCCATACCGGGCTGAACTACACCGCCCAAGGTTTTTACAAACAGCTGTTTAATAGTACCCGTAACCGGTGACTTAACAACGCGACGGTCAACCTGATCAGCAATCGCTTGAGTTGTCTCTTGTAATCTAGACAATTCTGCTTTTACATCGTTGTAATCTGCCTGTGCCTGACTTTTAAACGCTGACTCTTGAGCCTTTAACGTTTGCTCAAGCTCAACCAAAGATGATTCAATTCTTGGCGTCGATAAATTAACCGCTTCAAGCTCACCTTTTAAGTCATTTGCTTGGCGCAGCAGACGCAGTAGCTCTACCCGAGAAACTGCGCCTTCGGCAACAAGGGGTTGCGTAAGATCCAGTTCCTCTTTAAGTAAGCGATAGCTTCGGCTTAACTGCATACCCTTGGCCGCTAACTCTGACAGCTCTTGCTTTTTTTGGGTAATTTGTTGAACGATAATCTGACTACTGGCCATATTTTCCAGCTGACGTGCAAGAAATAGATTTTTTTCAGCATAAACAGGGCCATCAGGCAATACTGATAGCAATTGCGCCTCGGGGAAGTCTTTGCCTTCAGCCTCAGCTTTTAGGCGTGTCGCCTTTGCCTGCAACTGAGATTGATTGACCTCAGTCTCACGTAAAGATGATGAAAAGCCAATACTATCTAGGCGAATAACGGGTTCTCCGCGCTTAACAATCTGTCCTTCACGAACAAATACTTCAGCGACAATACCACCCTCTAAATTTTGAATTAATTGCACCGAGCGCGAGGGAATAACGCGACCTTCACCGCGAGTAAACTCATCAATACCGGCAAATGCAGCCCAAACAACAATACCGACAACAAAAGCCATTATCATCCACAGCAATTGCTGCCCCCCCCGAGGAGATTGATGCAATACCGCCGCCGCCGCCGATGAGGCAAAGGATAAATCTTCGTTAGAGACCGGTTTATTAGTCTCGGGTAACTTGGGTGAATTAGGGTTGATTGACACGGAGCTGACCTTTTTTTAGTGCATCAAGTACGGATTCTTTTTGTCCATCAGCAATAAGTCTGCCGCCGTCCATTACAATGACTCGATCAACAAGCGTCAATAACGACATCTTATGTGTGACCAATATTAATGTTGAATTTTTTAGTGCGCCCGATAGATTTTTTTTAACCAGCGATTCAGTACTGTTATCCATACCGCTGGTTGGCTCATCAAATAAATACATCGATGGCTCACCCAACAATGCGCGAGCAACACCAATGCTTTGTCGCTGCCCGCCAGAAAGAGCCTGTCCACGTTCACCCACAGCACGATCAAAACCCAATGGGTGTTTATCGACAAACTCTTTAACACCGGCGACTTCAGCGACTTTAATAACATCCGCATCACTAGTGCTTGGCGCACCATAAACAATATTCGATTTGATTGAGCCTGCAAACAAAATAACATCTTGAGGCACATACCCCATATGAGCACGTAAGTCAGAAGGATCTATTTGCTGGCTATCGATACCATCAAATAAAATGCCGCCTTCTGTGGGCTGATAAAGACCCAGCAATAATTTGTTTATCGTTGTTTTCCCCGAGCCAATGCGCCCAATAATGGCCACTTTTTCACCCGGATTAATAGTGAACGAAATATTCTCTAAGGCTGCCTGTTTTTCATCGGGATAATTGAAATTCACTTTATCAAAATGAATAGCGCCTTTAAAACTAGGACGTTTAACAAATGGCTTTTCCGGATTACGCTCTTGGGTTTTAGAGACAATATCGTCAAGCGCTGTAAGCGCAGTTTTAGTTTGGTCATAATTGACAAGCAATGTCGCTATTTGTGAAATAGGCCCTAATGCACGCCCGGCCAGCATAACCGAGGCAATCAAAGCGCCCATTGTTAGCTCGCGCTCGGCAATTAAATACACACCAACAATAACAATAACAACATTGGCAACTTGCTGTACAAAGCCCGAAAACAAACTAACCGAAAGCGACAATATACGCATACGCTGACCCCAGTGAGCCACATGGCCGACTGAGTTTTCCCATAGGCGCTGTAAATAGCCCTCGGCACCCATCACCTTAACGGATTCGAGCCCAACTAGAGATTCTATTAGTGTTGAGTTTTTTTGAGCCGAGGCAACAAAGGTTTGCTCGATGGCATTTTTAATGGGCTTTTGCATCAACCAGCCATAAAGTAAAATAATCGGCAGTGCAATAATAGGTACCCACACTAATGGGCCGCCCACATAATAAATAACTAATAAGAAGAGAAACACAAAAGGGACATCGACAAGAGCCGCAATACTAGACGATGTATAAAAATTTCTTACACTATCAAACTCTCGAAACTGGCTTGCAAATGAACCCACTGAACTAGGGAGCTGATCAAAGCGAGCACCTAAGACTCGTTCAAACAAAAAACCCGACAATATAATATCTGACTTCTTACCCGCGACCTCAATAAAATAACCACGTAGGCCTTTAAGTACGATATCAAATAGGTAGACAATAAATACACCTATCGCCAATACCCACAGCGTCTCAATTGCCTGATTAGGCACAACCCGATCATAGACGTTCATTACAAAAAGCGGCGTCGCGATCGCAAATAAATTAATAAATAACGAGGCAAATAGCACATCTCTATATATTCGCCAAGATGATTTCATCACCGACCAAAACCAGTGATCGCCTTTCTTTTTTGACAACAATTCTTTTACATCTTCGAAGCGCGTCTCAGATTTAACGTAAATACTATATCCTGAGTAGCGCTCTTTTAGCTCAGACAAACTAACTTCAAGCTCGGCATCATCACCGGTTTCGGTATTATCAGCAAAGACCGTCTCGATAATAATGGCTTTATTTTGCGGCTCATCAAGCGCTTTTAATACAACGGCCTTATTACCATCAAGCAATAATACGACGGGTAAAACAATAGAAGCAATTTCGAGTAAATCTCGCTTAACAACTTTAGCTTCGAGACCTGCGCGAGTTGCAGCGCGAACAAAAAGCTCGGGTGTTAACAGTTGATCTACAAGGGGAAGACCTGCAACTAGAGTTGTCTCGGAACAAGGGGAGTCTTTTAAGCGCGTCATTTGCAGCAAGCAGGTTAACAGCTCGTCACGAACCGGCTCAGTCACTTCTTCACTCGACACCTGAATACTCTCATCAACACTATTGTTAGCACTTTCATCAATACTTTCATTAATACCATGATTAGCATCATCAGAGCTTATCGAATCCTGCTTGGATTCATCTTGTTGCATTTAATCACCCTAAATAGATATATTTATTATAAGACAATAAATATATTAGTAATTGTAGTCTATTCTCTAAGAAGTACATTAAAGCTCGTCACCAATCAATTGTTGTAAATACAGAGAAGAAAATATGCCTTATATAAAACGTAATCTTGACGGTTCTATTGGATCTCTTAGTTTATCGTTAAACGATGAACACCCCGAACGTATCGCTGCAACTGATCATGACCTTATCGAGTTTCTCTCCTTCAACAACGAAACTGAAATATCAAAATTTGCGCTATCCGAGTCCGATAAAGATATTGCCCGCATCACCGAAGATTTAGTGCACCTTCTTATTAGTAAAAACATCATTCTCTTTACAGACTTGCCATCAGTGGTTCAGAAAAAGTTACTCGCTAGAGAAAAGCTTCGCTCTAACTTAACGGACGATGTTCAAGACAACTTTTTGCACGATGATGAGACAATTTAACTCGATCTTAATAAATTACATTAGCTTATAGACGTAAATCATTAAAAAATCAAGCTTTTAATGGTTTAGGTCGAAGTTCTGACTTTTTCGAGCTCCTACAGTGCATCTCAGCCCCGTACACAATTCTCACTGCACACCTTTGAAGTAAATCAGCTGAAGTAAAACACAATCTACACCGATTTTTTACGCTTAGAGCAGGCAATTCAATAGCATTAACCTTTGCGGATATGCTTCAAAATTTTCAGCTCGGGTTGTTTTTGCAGGCTTATCGAGTATAAGCCACACGTTTGCATAATCGATTACGACAAGCCCTTTATGCAAAGCACCCTTTAACACACCTACATTAATTGTTTTTGATGACGGCTTTGAAGAATACTTAGAAAATGCATAGAAAAGTGCTTAGAAGAGATGCTGGCTGGCGATAGTTGATATAACCGAATAGTCGGCAAAAGGGCGAATACCGTTATCACCCATTTTGATACATTTAAAAAATTAGCCTGTCGAATAGAACACGAAAGATTTACACAACTTTCATGATATAGAAAATAAATAGTATAAGAATTTCTCCAATTTCGATAAGCGCACCTACACAGTCACCTACAAAGCCATCAATACGTTTTAGCCAAAATTTTCGCCAGAGAATAAGCAACAAAAATAAACAAAAAAATATAACTAAGAAGCTGCTAAAAGGTAACAGTAATAAAAAACAGACGGAGATAGACAACGACGATATTATAATAATTTTATGCGGCATAACTTCAATCAAACCTGTCGCCAAGCCATTAGAGCGAGCATAAGGGGTGGTCAGCATATAAAGTGACGCGAGCATTCTTGGTAATATTAATGCGCTAATCAAAACAAAAAACAACTGATCCGTTAACCCGGACAACAAAACAACCTTGGCTAACAACACCATCACTAATGCGACAACGGCCATTGGCCCTGCTCTTGGATCCTTAAATATAGATAATATTTTTTCTTTATTGACTGCTTTCGCCTGCTTATCTGCCAAAGGTAATATATGTGCTGCAAACGCTGCATCAACAGAATCTGCCAGTCCATCTAGATGAAGAGCTCCCGTCAAAAAAACCAACAAAAAAACGATAAAGGTAGCACTGACTAGACGAGAGGTTTCGCTAGGTAAAAAGCCGTGCACTAAGACAATAATTAAAGCTAACAACAAACCTACCAACGGATAATAAGCTATCGATAACCCTTGATCTTTTTTACTCCAAACCGATGGCAAGTATTTTATAACAGGCAGCCGAGTCAGTAAGGCTACCGCCATTAAAAAAGGTCTTATTGTTTCTTTTAAAATTCGACTGTTCATAAAGTAAAATATAACGCTAGATATTATGATTTATTAATCGATAGTAGTTTTTCTTACCATCGGTAATAATTTGGATACGTGAAAAACAAGCATAGGGAACTTCAAATCGACTCAAACATTCGAACTGCATCGACAAACAATAACCGAGTAAGGCTCGCATAACACCACCATGACAAACCATTAATAATTTTTCGCCTGCATGCTGTTGCACCAAAGATTCACAGACACTGACCACTCTATTTGAAAAGACATCGGCAGCCTCGCCCTCTCGCGTCGGATACCTCACGGGGTCTTTTAACCATAACTCAACATTAGTAGGTTGAGAAAGCCAAACATCTTCAGTTAATTGGCCCTCCCATTGGCCAAAACTTATTTCTTTTAAATCGTCATTAAGCTCTAAAGGTATAGCGTAAGTCGCTGATAGTTTATTCGCAAATGATGCACAGCGTTTTAACGGAGAAGAGATAATTCGATCCCAACTTACTCTGTGCGCCTCTATTTTATCTGCCATTTGCTGCAGACCTTTGTTACTGAGGGGATGATCGGTGAATTTACCGCGGTAACAGGCACCACCTTCGCACTCACCATGCCGTAACATCTCTATTGTTGTCGTCGAATAGTGGGTATTATTCACATCTACTGTTGTCATTTAACTCTCATCTGATGCTTTCATCGGTTCTTCTTATCTATTGTTAACGCGCATGTTAGCACTCGATACCTACTTGTGAAAAAGTAGCCATATTATTATGTATAGATAAGG
>CAXMPB010000059.1:0-18196 GCA_964195035.1 Cellvibrionaceae bacterium
TCTACAACATCCACATACTATTGCATTAAATGTAGGGCGTTTTGATGAAGAGCACACTTGGCGTCGTTATGGACCCTATGGAAGCAATCTCCGCATATAAAGATACATCCTTGGCATGATTATTAGCCGCTGCCGAGGCAGGCTGGTCGCTAAAATATCTTGAGCTGAGCGATTTGTATCTCGATCAAAATATAGCGATGGGCAACATGCGTGATTTAGAGGTCTTCGACAATGACGATAACTGGTTTAGACTAGGCGAGTCCGCACAATTACCTCTGGGCGATCTTGATATTATATTGATGCGTAAAGACCCGCCCTTCGACAGCACTTTTTTACACAGCACATTTATACTCGAAGCTGCGGCCGAGCAGGGTGCCCTTGTTGTTAACGACCCTAAAAGTTTGCGCGATTGCAACGAAAAACTCTTTGCTACCCATTTCCCTCAATGTTGTCCGCCCTTAAGAGTGAGCAATAATAGTGATCGTCTTCGTGAGTTTCATCAGCAGCACCAAGACGTTATTTTTAAGCCCTTAGACGGCATGGGCGGCAGTGGTATTTTTCGCTGTAAGCCTGATGACCCAAACCTAGCTGTTATTTTTGAAACACTGACGGAAAACGGCCAGCAATATATTATGGCCCAAAAATTTATTCCCGATATAAAAAACGGAGATAAACGTATCTTAGTTGTTAACGGCAAGCCAATACCTTATGCCCTAGCTCGCGTTCCATCGCAAGGTGAAACCCGCGGCAATCTTGCCGCAGGTGGTGTTGGCCGGGCTCAGCCCTTGACCGAGAGAGATCTTTGGATAGTGTCAGAGATCGCGCCAACCCTGATCGAGAAAAATCTATTTTTTGTTGGCATAGACGTTATTGGTGACTACCTCACTGAAATTAATGTTACCAGCCCAACTTGTGCGCGTGAAATCGACAATGCTTATGATACCCAAATAGGTAAAAAGCTCATATTGGCGTTAGAACAACAATTGCGCCTAAAACAACAGGCATAACCCGTATTTATGTCAACCACCTCATTATCTCCCGCGAGCGCCGCATCATCGTATGACAGGCTAAGCTTTACTATTTTTTTAGCCTTAGCCTTTCATAGCTTACTGATATTTGGCATTGTATTCGAGTTAAGTAAGCCCGATGAAAGCGCTCCCAGTGTGACCGTCACGCTCTCAACGAGCGAATCGTCAGAAGCGCCTGATGAAGCTGATTTTATCGCTCAGGACAATCAGCTAGGTAGCGGCACATTAGAAGACGCCCAGCAAATCACTACCAATAAGCTGTCTCCCTTTAGCAGCCAAACCATTGAAGCGGTAGACCCTATTAACGAGTCGCGCGCCGCTGTTGCCAAACCTATCGAAAACACCACTATTACCAGTATCAATGCAACAACCTTTACAGAAAAGTCAGATTCTAGTATTGATCAAGCGGAAGCTCAGGTTGGTAAAGATTTTCGCGATATTCAAAGTCTCAGTCGTGAGATTGCTAGTTTAAATGCTAAACTGGACAAACAACGTCAGCAATATGCAAAGCGCCCAAGAGAGTTAGTACTTACTGCGGTATCGACAAAAAAAGCAAAAGATGCAGCTTACCTTAATGAATGGACGCGAAAAGTTGAGCTAGTTGGCAACCAAAACTTCCCCGCGGAAGCAGTCCGCGATGAAATTACGGGTAGTCTTAGCCTACAAAGCATTATTAAATGGGATGGTACATTAATCAAAGCGGAGATTCTTAAATCTTCAGGCAAACGTCTATTAGATGATGCTGCCCTGCAGATTATTCATAGAGCAGCACCTTTCCAGCCTTTCTCTCCCGAGCTTCGTAAAGATTTCGATCAGATGGCTATTATCCGGACCTGGAACTTTGAAATTAGTGGCCTATCCACCTCGCAATAAATTCTCTCTATGTGACCGCTTCAAATTTAGTAACGATTGTTGAGTCTTAACTTGCATCTACCGAAGGCTTTGATTACTGTATTTGAACTCATCAGACTAACCAATCCTGTCTTATCAACAATATCTTATAAACTATGCCTCATAACTCTTTCAAAAATCACTTTTTAGTAGCAATGCCAACACTTGCCGACCCATACTTTCATAAAAGCGTAACCTATCTTTGTGAGCATCATGAAGAGGGCGCCATGGGCATTATGATTAACCAACCTATCGAGTTAACCCTTAAAGAAATGCTCGCGTCTCTAGGGCTTGATATCGATGCCAGCATACCCGTGAGCACTCTTGTTAATGGCGGTCCTGTAGCACAAGAAAGAGGGTTTATACTGCACACAGGCGATAAGCAGTGGGAAACCACTATGAATATCGGAGAAAATATCAGCCTTACGGCCTCTAAAGATATACTTGTTGATATTGCCAATAATAATGGCCCCAAAGACACCATTATTGCACTGGGTTATGCCGGTTGGGACTCGGGACAACTTGAAGAAGAAATTGCGTCTAATCATTGGTTGACCGTGCCCGCTGATAAAGACATTATTTTTGCTACTAGCTATCAACAACAATGGTCGGCCGCTGCAGGTAAATTAGGCATAGACCTCAATCTCATCTCTAGTCAAATGGGCCACGCCTAAACCATGTCTACTTAAATTATGACTACACAACTCATGTCTACTCAGCCAATACTTTTAATAAATATGACTTCAAACCATTTGCCATCCCTAGGTTATCGTCAACAATGACCTCCTCAAGTGTCACATTGACCGCTTTAGCTTTTGATTTTGGCTTGCGTAGCATTGGCATTGCCTATGGGCAATCACTTACGGGTTCGGCGCAACCACTAGCACCCATTAAAGCAAAAGATGGCATTCCTGACTGGCAACTCACGGAACAAATAATTAAGGAGTGGCAACCCAATATAATTGTCGTAGGCTTACCCTTAAACATGGATGATTCAGAGAGCGAGCTAAGTCGACGTGCGCGAAAATTTGGCAATCGCTTAAATGGCCGCTTCGGCAGTTTATTTGGATTTAAGCTCGAGTTTATGGACGAGCGCCTTAGTAGCTTTGCAGCTAAACAAGACGCTAAAGAACGTGGGCATAAAGGTGATTATAAAAAACAACCAATCGACTCCTTCGCCGCCCAGCTGATTTTAGAAGACTGGTTTCGAGAATCAAGCAAATGATTGCTAGGAGCCTCGCGGACTTAGAAAGTCGTTGCTAGACGCTTGGAAAATTAGCAGCATTGTTTAATTCATCTGACCAAGATAATGGGCCTGCCTGCTAGAAGCAGGGGCTGTTAAGCCACGATAAGAATTAAAAGAGCCCCGATTTCTTAATGCCGCTGTAGATTTTACCTAAGCTCGATGGGCTCATACCTTATCGACCTAAAAAATTTCCTTTAATTTCATCGTCTTCTTCAACCGCTAACTCATCAGCCGCATTTGATAAATATTCTGAATCAGATTCGGAAGCCAGTTTAATTAACAGCCGTAGATCATTAGTAGAATCCGCATGAGAAAGTGCATCTTCATAGGTGATTTCACCAGCGTCATAAAGTTCATAAAGCGCCTGATCAAAGGTCTGCATGCCAATTTCAGTTGATTTTTTCATTAGCTCTTTAAGATCGCTCACTCTACCTTTGCGAATTAAGTCGGAAGCCAGTGGCGTATTTAATAAAATTTCAATGCACGCTCGGCGACCATTCCCATCGGGCGTTGGAATCAACTGCTGGGCAACCATCGCCTTAAGATTAAGCGATAAATCCATCCATAATTGTTGATGCCTGTCGGCAGGAAAAAAGTGTAAAATTCGATCTAACGCTTGGTTAGCGTTATTGGCATGAAGTGTACAGAGACATAAATGACCCGTTTCAGCAAAAGCAATCGCATGCTCCATGGTTTCTCGGGTACGTACCTCGCCAATCATTATGACATCTGGTGCTTGTCGCAAGGTATTTTTTAGTGCCGTCTCAAATGATTCTGTATCTAGGCCAACTTCACGCTGAGTAATAATACAACCTTGATGCTGGTGAATAAATTCGATGGGATCTTCAATGGAAATGATATGACCTTTACTATTTTTATTGCGGTGCCCAACCATCGCCGCAAGTGAAGTAGATTTACCGGTACCCGTGGCCCCTACAAAGATAATTAAACCGCGTTTAGTCATCGCTAATTCTTTAATGATCTCGGGTAGACCCAAACCATCAACCGTGGGAATATTAGTCTCGATACGACGCAGCACCATACCGGCTAAATTGCGCTGATAAAACGCACTGCATCGAAAACGACCAATACCCCGTGCACTAATAGCAAAATTTAATTCTTTAGTTTTTAAAAATTCAACACGCTGGCCTTCGTTCATTACGCCAAGTACCAACTCACGCGATTTCTCGGGTGTCAGTGGCGTGCTCATTAATGGCATAACACGCCCATTTAGTTTGATCGATGGCGGCAACCCTGCGGTGATAAATAAGTCAGACGCACTTTTATCAACCATCGTCTTCAGTAACCGATCAAATTCCATTGAACTTCCTCACATAATTTTTTTTGCTATTAATTATTGCTAATAGCCATGTTAGTTTTCTTCTAAGGCTTACCTTAGAAGTTATCGGGTATCTTCGCTTTTTCACGCGCCACATCGCGAGAGATAATATGCCGTGAAACCAAGTCACCCAAGCACTGATCCATGGTCTGCATACCAATTGCACCGCCGGTTTGAATAGCCGAATACATTTGCGCTACTTTATCTTCACGAATCAGGTTACGGATAGCAGGGCTTCCGCGCATAATTTCATGTGCAGCGATTCGACCGCCAGAGTTTTTCTTCATTAATGTTTGCGAGACGACAGCCTCTAAAGATTCTGCCAACATAGAGCGCACCATATCTTTTTCAGCGGCAGGGAATACATCAATAATACGGTCAATCGTTTTAGCGGCCGAGGTAGTATGCAACGTTCCTAATACCAAATGTCCTGTTTCTGCAGCAGTAAGTGCAAGACGGATCGTTTCCAAGTCACGTAGCTCGCCAACAAGAATAATATCCGGATCTTCCCGCAAAGCCGAGCGTAAGGCCTCAGAGAAGCCATGCGTATCCCTGTGGACCTCACGTTGATTTATAAGACATTTTTTACTTTCGTGAACAAATTCGATGGGGTCTTCAATCGTTAAAATATGCTCGTATTTTGTGTCATTAATATAATCAACCATCGCCGCCAAGGTTGTCGATTTACCTGAACCCGTAGGTCCCGTCACCAACACCAAGCCTCTTGGCACCGAAACCACATCGCGAAATACTTGACCAAGGCCGAGGTCTTCCATTGTCAGCACTTTAGAGGGGATCGTACGAAATACTGCGGCCGCACCACGGTTTTGATTAAAGGCATTTACCCTAAAGCGCGCGACACCAGGCACTTCGAAGGAAAAGTCTGTCTCGTAAAACTCTTCATAATCTTTACGCTGCTTATCATTCATAATGTCATAGATAAGGGCATGTACCGCTTTATGGTCCATCGCGGGCAAATTAATGCGGCGTATGTCGCCATCGATCCGGATCATAGGCGGCAAACCGCCAGAGATGTGTAAATCTGATGCACCTTGTTTAGCACTAAATGCAAGTAGCTCGGTAATATCCATAGTCATTATCTTAGTATTATTAATCGTTATTCGAATAAATACTTCATACTGTTAAGTTGTATATGAAGTATTGTATGGTGAAATTATAGAGCTCAAATTCAATATCAATGATATTTTTTTGTTCAACCATATACAAACTATAGCGCTTATTGAAGTCTTTAATCCTAGCTTGCACAAATAAGTTAATATTCTGTGGTCTATTTGACCCTAAATACGCGAAAATCATTCTTTTAAAACTGAATAATGAACATATGACAACTGTTGAAGAACAAATAAGAGATCGACTTCGCCATACTCGACAAGCGATTGCAGATAGTGCGGCATCGGCTAATCGCCAAAATAAGGAGATACAACTACTAGCTGTCAGCAAAACACAAGCTGCTGATAAATTAAGAACGGCATTTAGTTTTGGGCAAGTAGCCTTTGGTGAAAACTATTTACAAGAAGCCCTTGATAAACAACAACAACTATCAGACCTCGACATCGAATGGCATTTTATTGGGCCAATACAGTCCAATAAAACCCGTGACATAAGTGCTCATTTTAGCTGGGTGCATAGTGTTGACCGACTAAAAATAGCCAAGCGGCTTAACGAACAGAGACCTGCAGAGCTACCCCCACTCAATATTTGCCTACAGGTCAATATAGACGGTGAGGCTACTAAATCAGGAGTTTCACCTGAAGATATTTTAACGCTTGCCGATGAAATTGCGGCACTACCCAGGCTAAATTTGCGCGGATTAATGGCAATCCCTGCGCCTAAAGCCTGTTTTGAAGAAGAATATGAGACATTCACGCATGTTCGCGATATTATGCAAAAAATTCCAACAATGGATACGCTATCGATAGGAATGTCCGGGGATATGGAAGCTGCAATTGCAGCAGGCTCGACCATTGTTCGCGTTGGCACGGCTATTTTTGGCAAAAGAGAAGCTAAAACAACATAACGAAAACAAATAGCTAAAACGCAGAGCAATAGCAAAGCATCGATAAAATAGTTAAGACTAATTTTAAACGCTAGCTTGTAAAGACAACTTAACCCACAATCTATTGCTATAGTGGCAACTAGCCATTCATATAAAAAATAATACGGCAGTTAATATCACATTAGAAAAACAACAAAGACATAATTTTATGGAAACTATTACTTTTATTGGTTCGGGAAATATGGCAAATAGCATTATTGGTGGCCTTATTGCACAGGGCTATCAGTCTCATGCCATCACTGCCTGTGACCCTGACGAGCGCGCACTCGAAAAACTGAGTGAAGAATTTGGTATTAATACCAGCACCGACAACGTTAAGGCTGCAGCGAACACTAATGTTATTGTTCTTGCCGTTAAGCCGCAGATATTAAAAGGTGTTGCCCTCGACCTCGCGCTTAGCGTAAGCAACAACCCTAAAAAGCCAATTGTGATTTCTATTGTCGCCGGCATCACGGCACCATTACTAAGCCAGTGGCTAGGTAGTCGTACGGCGATTGTTCGCTGTATGCCTAATACCCCTGCACTAGTTCAAGAGGGTGCTGCGGGGCTCTATGCGAATGAACATGTGTCAGACAGCCAAAAAGAAATTGCCGAAAAATTAATGCGAGCAGTGGGCAGCGTGACGTGGCTCAGCTCTGAGAAATTGATAGATGCCGTTACTGCAGTATCGGGTAGCGGGCCCGCTTACTTCTTTTTATTAATGGAAGCGATGATAGACGCTGGTATTAAACAGGGCCTTACGCTCGATCAAGCCAGCCAACTTACCTTGCAGACGGCACTGGGGGCAGCAAAGCTTGCCCTGAAAAGCGATGTACGCGTTAACGAGCTACGTCGTCGTGTTACCTCGCCAGGCGGTACAACAGAGCAAGCCATTCTGTCATTCGAAGCAGCTGGTTTTCGTACGATTGTTGATAATGCCTTAACAGCTTGCGCCGAGCGCTCTAAAGCTATGGGCGCTGAGCTCGAAGAGTAAGAGTCAGTCTTAGTTATTAATTAGCTAGATGTAATTGTTTTAATTTTTATAATGGATTTTTATGGATAAGTTGACACAAATTGGCGCCTTACTGGTTCAGTTTTTCTTTTATGCGTATATTTTAATTGTTGTTTTACGCTTTTTATTACAAGTGGTGCGTGCAGACTTTTACAATCCGCCCTCACAATTTATTGTGAAAGTAACCAACCCTATTTTGATTCCTCTGCGCAAAGTTATTCCCGGTTTATTTGGTATTGATATCGCCAGTATTGTGCTTGCCGTGATATTGCAAATGATCACACTACAGTTGTTGTTTTTACTGGCTGGTGGCGGAGGTATCTATCCAGTGTTGCCACTTATACTCGGCTCAGCCATAAAACTTGTTGGTCTTGTGCTTAATATCTACTTTTACTCTTTTATTATTTTAGTCGTTATTAGCTGGGTTGCACCACAGACTCAAAACCCTGTTATATCTGTTGTGCATAGCCTAACTGAGCCCGTGTTGCGACCCATTCGTAAATTTATGCCCTCGATGGGTGGACTCGATTTTTCTATTATGATTGGTATGCTGGGCATACTTGTTATTAAAATTTTATTGGGTGTTAATTAATACACCGGTAATGATAAGTAAATAAACTCATCATTTCTCTAAAGGTCTATTGCAAGAGACCCTTGAAATTATACGTCTCGTCCACCGCATTACTCACTAGAATACTGTCGATATCTTAAGATAGGGACCTTGCGGTAAGGACTTTGCACATTTAGACTGCATTCTCATTTAATGATCACTTTTTAATATTTACAGAATAAATAATGGATGAATTTCCTAAAGGTAGCGTTGGTTTAATCCAACCCCAAACTCAACACTTTGATTCGCCACTCCCACTGGCCAATGGACGCGTGTTGCCTGCATACCACATAATTTATGAAACGTATGGCGAGCTAAACCGCGATAAGAGTAATGCCGTACTCATCTGTCATGCATTATCAGGTGATCACCATGCCGCTGGTTTTTATAGCAAAGACGATAAACAACCCGGTTGGTGGGATAATTACATTGGGCCCGGCAAGGCCATTGACACTAACGAGTTTTTTGTTATTTCCCTCAACAATATTGGTGGCTGTAATGGCTCAACCGGGCCCTTAACTATCAACGCGGAAACTGGCAAACCATGGGGAGCAGACTTTCCTACACTGCGTGTTCGCGACTGGGTAGAGACACAAAAACGTCTGGCAGACATACTCGGCATTCAGCGCTGGGCTGCCATTGTTGGCGCTAGTCTTGGCGGCATGCAGGCAATGCGTTGGGCTTTAGAATATCCCGAGCGTGTAGGGCACTGCGTCGCTATTGCATCCGCATTAAAGTTAACCGCACAAAACATTGCCTTCAACGAAACTGCTCGCCAAGCCATCATGGCCGACCCAGATTTTTTTAAGGGTAATTATGACGAGCACAATACTATTCCCCAGAATGGTCTAGCAGTTGCGCGCATGATCGGCCATATTACGTATTTGTCTGGCGACGGCATGGGTGAAAAGTTTGGTCGAGAACTCCGCTCTGGCAGTTTTTCTTTGGGTTGCGACGACCCGTTAGAGTTTGAGATCGAAAGTTATTTACGCTACCAAGGCGCTAGATTTTCAACAAAATTCGATGCAAATACCTACATACTTATGACACGAGCATTAGACTATTTTGATCTCGCTCGCGAATATCAAGACAATGCAGTTGATGCCTTTAGTCATGCGACCTGTAAGTTTTTAGTGATATCTTTCACAACCGATTGGCGCTTTTCTTCCGAGCGCTCAAAAGAAATTGTACAAGCATTGCTTCATGCAAAAAAAACCGTCAGCTATGCAGAAATAGAATCAAGCTACGGGCACGATGCATTTTTAGTGCCTAATAAACGCTACAATGATGTCTTTAGCAGCTTTATGAAAAACATCGCTATCGATATAAAAACTAATGGCGCTAAAACTGTTGATATGAAACAAGGAGAACATTAATGCGTATTGACCTAGACATTATTTGTTCTTATATAAAAAACAACCAAGATGTATTGGACTTGGGTTGTGGCGATGGCGCTTTATTAAAACTATTGGGCGACAAAAAAAACATTAATGGCGTCGGCCTTGAAAATGATCATGAGAAAATAACAGAGTGTATCGAAAAAAACATTGCGGTTGTCGAGCATGACCTCAACAAAGGTCTACGACAATTTGACAATAATAGCTATGATGTTGTTATTATGACCTTGGCACTTCAGGCCATGCAGCGCCCCGATCATGTGCTTGACGAGATGCTACGTATAGGCAAAGAGTGTATTGTTACTTTTCCAAATTTTGCACACTGGCGAGCACGCCTACATTTAATGCTGCATGGAAAAATGCCTGTCTCTGATCTGCTGCCTTATCAATGGTACGATACGCCCAACATTCACTTTTGCACCATAAAAGATTTCGAGGATTTATGCGTCGAGAAAGGTATTTTTATCATTCATAAAGACATGGTGTGCGAGACAAGCATAAGGTCTTTCTTATGCAAACTTCATCCCAATTTATTTAGTGAAACCGCTATTTACCATTTAACGCGAAATTAATATGCCATTAATCTTTTCAGTCAAAAATATTTTTAAGCAAGCGATCTTTTTTTGTATCTTAGGCTTATCATCTATAGCCTTAAGTTTGTTATCTATGAATAGTTATGCTCAAAAAAACACATCTTACGAGTTAGACAACCATATTGTTTATTACAATGTATTTAATAGTACGATTATTCCAGCCGATATCGCTAAAATTCATAATTTAGTTCGTGCTAAAGATCAAGTCTATGTCAATGTTGCACTGGTTAAAAAAACCGGAGGCAATGGCATAGCGGCAACAATGACGGGTTATCATCGCAATTTAATGCAGCAAAAATTCAAGCTAGAATTTATTGAAATTAAAGAGCCTACGGCCACTTATTATTTAGCCCCAATTCGTTTCATTAACGAAGAAATACTTCATATTGACATTTCGGTAGAATCATTAGACAAAACTGACTCTGGCTCATTCACTGTCACAAAAAAATTATATAAAGATTAAACTCACCCATCCACAGATTTTTTATCTCATGTTAAATAACTTATTACCTTCAAAAATTATATTAGCCAGCAATAATGTGGGGAAACTGTGCGAGTTTAAAAATTTATTCTCTGAAATAAATATTAATATTATCCCACAAAGCGAATTCAATGTAGAGGACGCTGTTGAAGACGGCCTGAGCTTTGTAGAGAATGCCATTATCAAAGCAAGGCATGCTGCTAAAGTAACAAAACATGCCGCTATCGCTGATGATTCAGGGGTAGAGATAGACGCATTAAATGGTGAGCCCGGCATTAACTCTGCGCGCTTCAGTGGTACCCATGGCGATGATCAAGGCCACAACCAATTAGTCTTAAAAAAAATGTCTGGCATTGCCTATAAACAACGCTCGGCGCGCTTTCAATGCGTGCTCGCGTACATGCGTCACGAAAACGACCCAACGCCATTAGTTTGCCAAGCAAGCTGGGAAGGTTTTATTTTAGAAGACGCTCGCGGCGAAGATGGTTTTGGTTATGACCCTTTGTTTTATGTACCTGAACATAATTGTTCTTCAGCCCAGCTTCCAAAAGAGTTAAAAAATAAAATTAGCCATCGCGCTAAAGCATTACAGATTTTACTTGCGGCTTTAACAGAAAAATATTCTTCATCTTTGGATTAACACTATTTGATTAACTACAAATGAATAAGCAATCTTTGCTTTCGCTGCCACCACTCTCACTTTATGTGCACATTCCCTGGTGCATAAAAAAATGTCCTTATTGCGATTTTAATTCGCATACCAGTAATAATATTCCCGAAGCGGAGTATACCCGTCGACTGATACAAGACTTACAACAAGAGAGTCAACTGATTGCAGGGCGAAAACTGCAGAGTATTTTTTTTGGTGGCGGTACCCCCAGTTTATTTTCTGCAAAATCAATTGGAAAAATTATAAGCTCGGCAGAAAAAACTATTGGTTTTGCGCCAGGTATAGAAATAACACTCGAAGCAAACCCAGGCACCTTTGAGCAAGATAAATTTACTGATTTTTTTAATGCCGGGGCTAATCGTCTATCTATTGGCATTCAAAGCTTTAAGCCTTCACATTTAAAAATTTTGGGCCGCGTGCATTCAGGTGATGAGGCAATTCGCTCTCTTGAGATCGCAAACAGAGCGGGCTTTAACAATATCAATATTGATTTAATGCATGGCCTGCCACAACAAACTGTAGATGATGCGAGCGCTGATATTCGTCAAGCGATTACACTTGGGCCACAACATATTTCTTGGTATCAATTAACCATTGAGCCAAATACTGTCTTTTATAAGCAACCACCCCCATTGCCTGCAGATGACCAATTAGCCGACATTCAAGATTCAGGCATGCATTTATTAGCGGAGTACGGTTATCATCAATACGAGATATCGGCTTTTTCTCAAAAAAACTGTCACTCAAAACATAATACAAATTATTGGTCATTTGGCGATTACATCGGTATTGGTGCCGGTGCCCATGGGAAATTTACCGATGTTTTCAACAAGCAAATAATTCGTCGACAAAAAACCCGCAAGCCTGAGGATTATCTTAACGAAAACCTTAGCAAGGGTCTAGATGCTAGCCTTAAAAGCTCACCAAGAAATATGCCTTCATTTAAAGATACGATTGTTCCCCAAGACGAATTAACACTAGAGTTTTTAATGAATGCTTTGCGCCTAAACAATGGCGTACCAAATAATATTTTTGAGTCTTACACAGGCTTATCACAAGATATCTTGGATGCGGCCTTAAAACCTTTAATCAGACAAGGCTTAATAGCGCCTATCGATAAACAAATAAAAACAACCGAGTTAGGCCAACGTTTTTTAAATACCGTGCTAACACGCCTATCATCCTAAACTTTATTGCTCATGTTATCGTTGGCCACTATTTAACGTTTTATATTTGGAGCATCAATGCCTAAACACTTTATGTATGTTTGTTTGGCGCTACTAGCCTTTGCAGCTAATTCAATTTTATGTCGTTACGGTCTTTCCGAGGGCTGGATAGACCCCGCAAGCTTTACCTTTATTCGTCTATTGTCAGGTGCTGTGACTTTAATTATTTTATGCTTAATTAGTCTCAAAAAAATCGACAGGCCAAAACAACAAAACTGGTTAGGCGCCAGCTTTTTACTCGTATACGCCGTTACTTTTTCCTTCGCATATATCTCACTCGATACGGCAACGGGTGCGCTCATTTTATTTGGTACCGTACAATTATTAATGATTAGCACTTCGCTTATAAAAGGCCAACGCTTAAACGCAACTGAGTGGTGTGGCTTTACGCTCGCCTGTATTGGCTTTTTAATTTTAACTGCACCTCACGTCACCCAACCTTCTTGGTCTGGCTTGTTTCTAATGATTATCGCGGGACTTGGCTGGGGCCTTTACACCTTAAACGGTAAAGGTAGCAAGCAACCCTTGATGGATACCGCACTTAATTTTTCTATTGCAACAGTACCGGCAGTATTGCTATTTGTGTTTATCACAGAGTTACACATCACCACCGTTGGCGTACTTATTGCCATTGCCTCTGGCGCTTTGGCATCGGGTATTGGTTATGCAGTTTGGTATGCAGCACTACCGCATTTAACCACTACACAAGCCGCTACCTCACAACTACTGGTACCCGTAATTGCTGGATTAGGTGGTGTATTATTATTAAACGAAGCTATTAGCTTGTCCCTCACAATAGCTGCTTGCTTAGTATTGGGGGGAGTGTATTTAGTGATTAGCGTGAAGATTGCGCAGTAAAACTTGTACGTTTTTACGCCCTCATTAGCATACCCTCGTTAAACTTTAACGATACAACAAAAGTGTCATTAACCCATCATTCGGCCTACTTTTCTAGTCCTCAGCAATAACTTGGCTATTCTTTAAACCAACCGTTATACTGCGGTCTTAACAGGTTGAATTCATTGTGAAAAAAACGTTTACTATCATTTTTATAGGACTTTTTATTCTTGCCGGCTGCGGTCAGACAGGGCCACTTACATTACCTGAAAAGCTGTCTAAAAAAAAACCATCGGCTGATCCAGAGCCTATTTCTGTAAAAACAGAACAGACAAACGTTAAACCTAAATAAGCTAGCTGATAAGTACTAAAATTCCTATGACCGATTTACACTCTCATTTTCACTATCAACAGAACCAATTGTTCTGCGAACAAGTCTCTCTTAATCAAATTGCCGAGCAGTTTGGCACACCGAGCTATATCTATAGTCGCGCGGCTTTTACTCGTCACTTTTTAGAGTATCAACAAGCACTCGGAGACCATCCGGGCATGATCTGTTATGCCGTTAAGGCCAACTCTAATATTGCCGTCCTCAATGTGCTCGCAAAATTAGGCGCAGGTTTCGACATCGTCTCATTAGGCGAGCTTGAGCGCGTATTAAAAGCTGGTGGCGATCCAAAGCGTATCGTCTTCTCAGGCGTCGGTAAGACCGCAGCCGAGATGCGACGTGCTTTAGAGGTCGGCGTATATTGCTTTAATGTCGAATCTAGCCCCGAGCTAACTAGGCTTGATGATGTCGCTAAGTCCATGGGCGTTATAGCACCAGTGTCTCTTCGTGTTAACCCCGATGTTGATGCGCAAACTCATCCTTATATCTCAACCGGCTTAAAAGAGAATAAGTTTGGTGTCGATATCGAAGAGGCTATTAATGTCTACGAGCAAGCAGCTAGGCTATCGAACTTACACATCAAAGGTGTCGATTGTCATATCGGCTCGCAACTGATCACAATTGATCCGTTTTTAGATGCTCTCGATCGCGTACTACGCTTAATTGACCGCTTAGCTGACTTAGGCATTAACATCGAGCATCTCGACTTAGGTGGTGGCTTAGGTGTCACCTACGACGATGAACAACCACCTGCGATTAAGGATTATTTAGAAGAAATAAAAGTCCGTATTGGCGGTCGCACGTTATCGTTAGCACTAGAACCGGGTCGATCCATTGCAGCTAACGCTGGTGTGTTACTGACAACCGTTGAGTTTTTAAAGCCTACTCGCCATAAAAACTTCGCCATAATTGACGCGGGGATGAACGACAATATTCGGCCTGCGCTCTACCAAGCTTGGCAACGTGCACTCCCGTTAAATGAGAGCGCTACTGTCGAGCCCTTATTGTGGGATCTAGTAGGGCCTGTTTGCGAAACCGGTGATTTCTTGGCTAAAGATCGTAGCTTGGCCCTAGAAGCTGGCGATCGTATTGCGATAATGTCTGCAGGTGCGTATGGTTTTGCCATGAGCTCTAACTACAATAGCCGCTGTCGACCTATCGAAATTATGATTGATGGCGATCAAATACATGTTATTCGTAAGCGCGAGACTATTGACGATCTTTTACGTGGCGAAAAGATCATTGCATAAAACTGCTTAACAGATACAACTAATATGCGACTTCGTTTTACAAAAATGCACGGGCTAGGCAATGACTTTATTGTGATTGATGCCATTAATCAGCGTGTTAATTTATCGTCTGAGCAAATACAACGCTTGTCCGATCGTCGCTTTGGTATTGGTTGTGACCAACTATTAATTGTCGAAGCACCAAAAAGCCCCGATGCAGACTTTTATTATCGTATCTTTAATTATGATGGCTCTGAAGTCGAGAATTGCGGAAATGGTGCGCGCTGTTTTGCAAAATTTGTTCGCGATCGACAATTAACGGGTAAGTCAACGATTGTCGTCGATACGCTTTGTGGGCGCATGAGCCTGCACATTCAAAAAAACAATTTGGTTAGCGTTGATATGGGTGTACCTATTTTGGAACCCGCAGCAATTCCTTATCGGGCCAATCAACGGCAGACTACTTATCCGCTAAAGCTATCCGATGACATTATTACTATTAGTGCCGTCTCTATGGGTAACCCCCATGCAGTCACAGTCGTTGATAATGTATCAACCGCTGCTGTTACGAGCCAAGGCCCCGAAATAGAGGCACATAGCGACTTCCCCAATAAAGTTAATGCGGGCTTTATGGCCATTAAATCAAGGCAAGAAATTGACTTACGTGTCTACGAGCGTGGCGCTGGCGAAACACTCGCTTGCGGTACTGGCGCTTGTGCGGCCGTCGTTGCTGGACGCCTACAAAACCTCTTAGACGCAAGTGTAGTCGTTAACTTACCTGGCGGCGCATTAACGATAAAGTGGGCAGGTGATGGCCATTCGGTTATGATGAGCGGACCGGCTGTATCGGTGTTTCATGGTCAGGTGAGTGTATAAACAGACTGCGTACAAAGTACATATAAAAACTATAAGTAAAATAATCTACTATGAAACAACCAAACGTACCTTCAAATATCCCTGTGCTAACGGCACTGACTAATGAGCAAGTTAGCGAATATTTAAAAGCGCATCCAGATTTTTGGGTCGACAAACTCGACTTATTAGCCGATATGAATTTGCCGCACAACCCAAGTGGCCAAACCATCTCGTTAGTTGAACGACAAGTCTCTGTTTTACGTGAGCGCAATGTCGAGGTGCGCCATCGACTTAATCGGCTAATAGAGAATGCACGTGCAAACGATGTTCTTTTTGACAAAACAAAGCGCTTAACGCTTAGCTTGCTCAATACAAAACAATTAGATGACTGCTTAAATGCATTGTTTTTTGGCTTACAGCAAGAGTTTGATATTCACTTCTCGCAAGTATTAATTATTGCAGATCCGGATATACGTATTCCTAGCTCGACGAACAAACAGGCCCGCCTTGTTGATACAGAACAAATTGATGAGCATCTACCTAAAATTATAAAAAACCGTCGCGCTATTTGTGGCCAACTCAATGATAGCGAAAAAGAATTTATTTTTGAATCAAAAGCGAGCGAGATAGGTTCAACAGCTATTGCACCACTTTATTTCGAAAATCGAACCATCGGTGCTATCGCTATTGCTAATCGCGACCCTGATTTTTATCTCTCTAGTATGAATACCTTATTTTTAAATTATATTGCTGATGTTTTGAGCCGATTATTAATCAACTATTTACCGCTTAGCAGTAACACAAAGTAAGCATTTCACATTATTGATCAATTATTAAGAAGGCTTAACCTTGCTCTATAAAAATAAAGATTTATGTAAAGTAAGAACCATCACCACATTTTTATCCTTAACACCCAATAAAAAGATGTGGCGTCTAGAAATCCTTAAAGCATCAACATTTTGCGCTGAGCTTTCAGGTGAGTTTCGAAAAAACAATTACCTTGTACAGTCTATCCGTATTGTTACTAACCCCTTTGGCGAATACCTTAATACTAAAAATATCGATACTGCACGAGAAGATCTGATATTTTTGAGCGAGTTGTTACGCTCAACACAGTCTACCGGCATACGTATTCGGTTTGCTATTGGCGAGGCAAAAACTCAACAAGAGATAGAATTACTACCTGAATTAGTCAAAGAGTTTGGCGACCTTTGCAATGTGTGCGTGAATGTCGACCTCGATGAATTTGGCATTTTAAATAACGAGTTAATTGCGCTTTCGGCCAAAACCGTTCAAAAAATTAGCCAAATAACCCAGCGCGGCGAAGGTAATTTTAATTTTACGGTTAACTTTAATTGCAAGCCGCTTATCCCTTACTTTCCTGCGAGCTATCATCAAAGTGAGCTAGGCAATAAATTTGTCATCGGCTTAGAGACACCCGATTTATTATTGGCGGCGCTTCAAGATGTTAATCACACCAAGGCAAATCATAATGATCGATATAAGAGTTATTATGACGCCATGAGCACCGCACTTAATTATCATATCGCTGAAATAAATAGCATCATTAAAAAAACGCCAATTGAGATGCCCTTCGTATTTGCCGGCTTCGATAGCTCCGCAGCACCCTCAAAAGATTGCACCAGTATGACCGCAATTTATGAAGCAATGGGAGTAGAGTATTTTGGTGCTTCAGGGACTGTAGAGGCGTCTGCATTATTAACGCGTGTCTTTAAATCTATTGACGATGTCGAGCTAGTTGGCTTTTCTGGACTTATGCTTGCGCTTACAGAAGATACGGGTCTTGCACAGGGCACTATTCACTCACACTTTGATATTCGATCTTTATTAACTTATAGCGCTGTGTGCGGTATTGGGCTAGATACTGTACCTATTCCGGGCGATACGTCTATCGATAAGATATCAGCTTTGATGCGCGACACGGGCACAATGGCATTTCGTTTAAATAAACCCTTAACCGTGCGTGTTTTTCCAGCACCCGGATTAAAAGCAGGCGATTTAACCCGCTTTGAGAGCGACGATCTTTGTAATTGCGCGGTATTAGCCGTTCCGTAAATCACCTCTAGCTTTTTTCACACAAGCACGTAATTTGCCCATACAAAAACGCCTAGCTTTTAGTTCTAATGATTTAAGCAAAGCTTAAGCGTTTTTTAAAAATCCTATCAAGCAGCGTTAGATAGGTTGATTACCATAATTGCTAGTTGGTTTTTGAGGGGGATCAGCCAACACATTCGCCTCAATCAGACTAATGCGCCCACCGGAGTCTAAGAAGGACTCGATCTGGGCATTTAGTTGCTCGCGCTCGGCATATTTAAGG
>CAXMPB010000060.1:0-1693 GCA_964195035.1 Cellvibrionaceae bacterium
AAATACGACTAATAAATTTACTGGCGGCATACATATTTATGGCGGTGACTTTAGCAACATAGAAAGAAGTCAGTGGGACGAAAATTCTTTTACAGAATCTGCTTATGATATGGAACATACACGAAAAATATTTGCGGATGCCAATAAAATAATAGCTCAATAATTTCTAGATATAAGGATAAAAAAAGCTCTTAATGATACCTATTATTAAGAGCTTCTTTAAATACTGTATTTTTTTAAAAGACTTTAGTACGAAAAACACTTAAATATTTAACTTTCCCCAAATCTGTGTTCTTCTAATAAAAGGCGTGTCTATAAGGCCACGCTTTTTTAATTCATCACCGTCTTTTTGTAAAGTTAAATTCACCGAGCAAGCCTTACCTTTTTTAGGATCTGAAATTTTTCCGCCACCCCAAGACTTTTGCTTTCCGTTTGGGTACATTCTATAAAACAATCATGCCCACAATAGGTTGGCCAGCTCTTTCACCTTAACATTCTTTACAAGAAGAGGCGCTACCTGGGTCAAGCAATTCCAATACTCTTCCCTGTTGCACATTATTGACTTAAGAGGTTTCGATAACACTTTTTGGCTTGCCACTTTCCAACCGGAGAGAACCCCGCAGCAGATACCACAGAAAACACACAAGCAATCATCAGCACAAAGATTTTATCTACAGCTAGCTTTCCTATACTTTTTGCATACCTCGCGCTAACATCTACATTCATTACCGAATCTATTTGTTACTTTATTTTATTAACGCTTAGATTATTTGATCGCCTAAGAAAAAATTATTTTATTTTTTCAGCAAGAGCCCAGCACCTAAGCCGGCATGACTTAATGCTCGACATCATCAACGACCCTACGAAAAGTTTTTTACAAAACTTTATCACTTTAATAATACGCTTGCTTATCTTCACCTTTTAACGCTTTATCATGGTAGCGAAGATGGTCCTCGATAAAACTAGCGACAAAGAAGTAACTATGGTCGTATCCCGCATGCATTCTTAAGGTCAGGGGATAATTAGTTTTCTCACATGCCGCCTGCAAGCGTTCTGGCTTTAGTAACTCTTTTAAAAACTCATCTGCCTCACCTTGATCAATTAACATCGGCAATTTTTCACAGCCCTGCTCTACCAACAAGGTCGCATCATATTGCGCCCATGAATCACGATCTTCACCTAAATAACTAGTAAAGACTCTTTCGCCCAACGCGCAGCTAGTTGGATTACAAATAGGCGCAAAGGCAGAAACCGATTGATATTTACCTGGGTTTTTTAAAGCCATTGTTAATGCACCATGCCCTCCCATCGAGTGGCCACTGATACTTACTTTATCTGTGACGGGGAAATTAGCCGAGACAAGTGCTGGCAGTTCATCGACAATGTAATCATACATATTGTAATGCTTGCACCAAGGAGCTTGTGTTGCATTTAAATAAAACCCTGCGCCAGAACCAAAATCATACGTATCGTGCTCGCCAGGCAAATTCGTACCACGAGGACTGGTATCAGGACAAACAATAGCTATACCCAGTTCTGCTGCAACTCGTTGCGCATTAGCTTTTTGCATGAAATTTTCATCAGTGCACGTCAGACCCGACAACCAATATAAAACCGGTACCGACTTTTCTGCAGCTATCGGTGGCAAATAGATTGCAAAAACCATTGTACAACCTAAGCTCGCTGACTGATG
>CAXMPB010000061.1:0-4339 GCA_964195035.1 Cellvibrionaceae bacterium
CTCATGAATTAACTGAGTCAGAAAGCATTCGCATTGGTGCAGTCTTTAGTGCTGATAAGCCCGTGAACATTTACCAAGGGCGTGGTTGCGATCGTTGTAATCAAACGGGTTATCGTGGGCGAACGGCCATTTATGAACTTATAGATATCGACGATACCTTACGTGAACTAATACACGAAGGGGTTGGCGAGCAAGAGATGATTAAATATGCCCGCAAGACCAGCATGTCGCTAATGGCTGACGGACGCCGTCGAGTCCTCGAGGGAACTACAACTCTTGAAGAGGTGTTAAGAGTCACCTCTTTGGGTTAAGTATTATGGCAGCGTTTAGTTATCGTGCAATTGATGATCAAGGAAAAGTTGTTAAGGGCTCTCTTGAGGGAGACTCCGAACGGCAAGTGCGCGCGCAACTGCGCGCCCAAAAATTAAAGCCAATTAGTGTTGATAGTGTTCAGAATAAAGAAGCTCAACAGCAATCCTCAGATAATAGGCTCTTTTCTCCTCGCCTAAAAACCAAAGACCTCACTTTATTTACTCGCCAAATGGCATCGCTTATTCAGTCTGGAATGCCCTTGGTTGAGGCACTTCAAGGGGTTGCGAAGCAATCTCGGAAGCAGTCGACGCAAGCTTTGGTGCTGCAAATTCGCTCTCGTGTATTAGAGGGTTTAAGTTTTGCGCAAGCACTAGCCGAGCATCCACGCTCTTTTGACTCTATGTATTGTGCAATGGTGAATGCCGGTGAGCAGGCGGGATTTTTAGGGCCGGTTCTCGATCGGCTTGCCGATTACACCGAGACCAGTCAAATTGCCAAGCAAAAGCTAACGTCTGCTATGGTCTATCCAATGGTGTTAATGTTTGTTTGTGTCGCTATTGTTATTGGGCTTATGGTGTTGGTTGTGCCACAACTGGTCACTGTATTTGAGCGCGCCAAAACTGAGTTGCCGTGGAATACAAAATTATTAATCGCCACAAGTGATTTCTTGAAAAGCTATGGCATTTACGTGCTGGGTGTCATTGTTGTTGTTGTTGTTGCTTTTAGGCGCTGGTTGCTAGCACCTGCCAATTTGCAAAAATGGCATGGGCTTATCATTAAGTTGCCTATTATTGGACATATAATTGTACAGTCAGATACAGCACGATTTGCCGGTACAGTGAGTATGCTCATTGATAGTGGCGTGCCCTTGCTACAAGGTTTACGTATCAGCAGTAAAACAATGAATAATAGGGTGCTGAGTTTGCGATCAGAAATGGTGGCGGCAACGGTACAGGAGGGTTCAAGTCTTCACCGCGCGCTGGATAAGGCCGAAGTATTTCCACCTTTATTGGTACAAATGGCATCGAGTGGTGAGATGAATGGAACCTTGGCCGAGCAGCTAAGTTATGCTGCACGCAGTCAAGAGCGAGAACTCGATATGCATATGTCGACGGCACTGAATATTTTAGAGCCAGTGACCATTATTGTAATGGCATTGGTTGTGGGCTTTATTATGTACTCAATATTAACGCCTATTTTTGGTATGTCTGATTTACTGTAAGTCCATCGTAGCCGTGTTGCTTGTCGAGTGGTGTAGTGAAGAGTGTAGTTAAGAGTGTTTTTTACGTAAAAAATTTACAAAACAACAACATTGAAAAGAGGAATAAGGGTGAAAAAATTCACTTCAAAAAAAATAAATAATTATAGTGCGCAAAAAGGCTTTAGTTTAATCGAAATATTAGTCGTGTTGATTATTATCGGCGTTATTGTTGCCGGTGTTGGCGCTAAGTTTTTAGGTAAAGCAGATAAGGCACGTGTCGATCAAGCAAAAATTGATTTCTCAACCTTAGAAAAAGCATTAAAACTTTATAAGCTGGATAATTATCGTTTCCCAACAAGCGAGCAAGGCTTAGAGGCCTTGCTCGATAAACCAACGACCGATCCTGTTCCTCGCCAATGGCAAGCCGGTGGTTATATTGATCGCCTGCCTATTGACCCCTGGGGCACAGCTTATGTGTACATTACACCAGGTGAAAGTAGCGACTTTGATTTGTATAGTCTAGGTGCTGATGGCCGCGAAGGTGGTGCGGAGTTTGATGCGGATGTGTATAACCGCAAGCGATAATAAATAAATCATAGGCTTGGATGATAAGTGTAAATTTACGTGTTTAAAAAAGTCAAAGATTGTTTATTTTTTTTGATGAAAAGTGGTAGAAGTAATATAAAAAAATGCTTGGCTCGATCTGGTTTTTAAAGTCTTAACGATAGCCGAGCTAAAATTTTAGGTAAATTAGTATGAGCAAGCACTGCCAATATGGTTTTTCGCTAATAGAATTGTTAGTAGTGATGCTGCTAATAAGTATATTGACAGTTGGCGTTACCTTAGCGATTAACCCGGCAGGCTCCTCTGAAAAGCAATTAAATGCTGCAGGTGAAAGATTGTTTGCGCAAATGTTATATGCACAAGATGAAGCGCTTATGCGTGATCAAGCCTCAGGTATTGTTTTTAATCAGTCGGCATCTAAACTTGATCTAGCCAACGATTATGAATGGCAGCGCTATGGTTTTTCTGAAGATGATCGGGATAACAAACAAAGCTCTCGCGAATGGATCAAAACTAGCGAGCCCTTAGGTCGACATTCGATCGACATGAAATTCACGTGGTCGCTTGAGGTTGAAGATATTTCTATTGAAGAAAACTTAGATCGGCTTTTAAATGCAGACGATGTGCCTGAGCCTCTTGTTGTTTTTTATCCCAGTGGAGAAGTGTCTGAATTCGCAATAACGCTTGTTTGGTCCGATGAGTCATTAAAGGGCAATGATGATATTGCAAGCCAGCGCTATAAAATTACTGTCGATGAACGTGGTGAGCTGTTGCGTTATCGTATTGATGAATTAGAAGAGTGAGGCTGACACAATGAATGCCTTGCTAAGCAATAAACAGGCTTCTCGATATTTGAAATCAAAAACTAATGCTAAAGGCTTTACCCTTATCGAGGTGTTGGTAGCGATTGCTATTTTAGGATTTTCTGTGCCAAGCGTCATGTTATTAATGGGCCAGTTAACAGGCTCGGCTGGACATCTGCGCGATAAAACAATTGCGGCTTGGATTGCAGAGAATGAAGCGACAGAATTGCGCTTAGAGCATACCTTTACTCAGTTAGTGAGGCGCCGTGAAGAAACTAAAAAAATTGAAATGGCTGGTGCCGAGTGGACAGTAGATATTGATATTACTAATGCCGAGGCACTTATTAAATATGAGATCATTGTAAGCCGAGAAGATGATGTCATTATCACCATCGAAACTTTTCTCGATGATCCAAGCTTTAATGCCGGTGGTTAACTTGACTGAAAATGAATAAATCAAAGGTAAAATGTCACACTAAATTTAGCGGCTTCACCTTGGTGGAGATGATAGTTGCCTTGGCAATTGGTGCGGGTATATCGGTAATGTCCTACCGCGCTCTCGACGGCATGATTCGATCCGATGCGCGAGTCTCTGCTGTGGTTGAGCAAGTTGATTCTCTAGATCGTGTGTGGCAGTATTTTTCGAGTGACTTAATTCAAGCTGTTGATCGAGGCTCAGCTATAAACAGCCTTCCAGCAATGACTGGAGCATTTGGCGACCGTCTTGCACAAAGTGATTCTGAATCACTTAATGAAGATGACTATCTTTTGCGTTTTGTTCGAGGTGGCCGCGATAATTTATTAAATTTACCAAGAAGTAGCCTCTATGAAGTAGCTTATAGCTTAAGCCAAGAGGACGATACAGAAGGTCAAACTTTGTGGAGAGATAGACGGCCTGTTGATGTCGACCAAGCAACAACGGAGGTGCCTCGAAAAAAACGACGATTATTAGATGGCGTTAAAAGTTTACAGTTTGAATATTTACCAACGACATTCACGCAACTCGAAAATTCGGCATGGAGTACGGGTTGGCCGCTACAAAATGCGAGTCAAGTGAACAGTAATGGCCTGCCAGCAGCAGTAAGGGTAACTATTGAAACGGTCGCTCTTGGTAAGGTGGTACGTATTTTTAGTTTAACCGTAGTCGAGAGCGGTGGCTAAATAACGATGCTACTTCGCGATAATAAAAATAAGCTAAATCGAAGTCATAGAAAGAAGAGTATGACCTTTGTTGCAAAGCGCTCGAGTCAAAAAGGGACGGTGTTAATTATAACGGTATTAATTGTTGCTGTGATTACCGGTTTGGCAATAGATTTTGCGAGTCGTTTTCAGCTGTCCTTATCGCGTGCAGAAAATCGCCTAGCTTTAACGCAAATCAATCAGCTTGTGTTTGCTATGGAGCACGCTGCGATATTTGGTTTGAAAGAAGATATCAAAAGCGATAACGACGATGGTAATG
>CAXMPB010000062.1:0-3319 GCA_964195035.1 Cellvibrionaceae bacterium
TATGCTCAAACACTCTAATGAACACCTTTAATACAGCAAGGCTGCAATCATGAACACCATGGACGATGTATCTAAGTTATCTCTAATTAAATCACGTTTTAATGAATTAATTTGGGAGCGTGAAATACATAAGCTTCCCTATTGGCACGCCGCAGCCATTAAAACCTTACGCATCTGCTTTGCAGTGGCTCGTGATCTTGCTGACGGCCAGTTAAGCTTAAGGGCTATGAGTTTAGTTTACACCACGATTATTTCTTTAGTGCCTCTGCTGGCACTCAGTTTTTCTGTATTAAAAGGCTTTGGCTTTCATAACCGTATAGAACCCTTATTAATAAATGCACTGGAGCCTCTGGGTGAAAAACGTTTTGACATTACTGAAAACATTATGGGCTTTGTTAATAATATTCGGGCTGATGTATTAGGTGCTGTTGGCTTTGCTTTATTGGTGTATAGCGCTGTTGCCATGATGCAAAAAATTGAAAACTCATTTAACTACACCTGGCACATCAATAAAGGGCGGACATTTTCTCAACGCTTTAGTGACTATCTTAGTGTTATTACTGTCGGCCCACTATTACTGATACTATCTATTGGTATTACTTCATCGTTACATAGCAATGATACTGTCGACTGGATTGCCACATTACCTTTCATGGCAAAAATTATTGGTATCATTGGGCTATCGATCCCTTATTTTCTAATGGCATTGGCATTTGCATTTATTTACTTTTTTATGCCTAACACAAAAGTTAACTTTTTTTCCGCCTTTATTGGCGGCTTATTAACCGCCGTTATTTGGAAAACAATGGGGATTATTTTTGGCGCATTTGTAGCTAACTCCGCCAACCATACTGCTATTTATTCGGCCTTTGCTTCTATTATTATTTTCATGGTATGGATTTACTTAGGTTGGCTAATCTTACTCGTTGGCGCCAGCGTCGCTTTTTATCACCAAAACCCTAATAGTGTTTTAGTTCGTAGTGCTGCCTTTAAGCTCAGCCACCAAGCTGAAGAAAAAATGATCTTGACCTTTGCTTACCTGATTGCGAAAAATTTTCAGAACAATGATAAACCTTGGTCAAAACAGGCTCTAGCTAATCATTTAAGCATTCCCGTTGATATTGCTAACGAAAGCCTGCATAAACTCGAGCAAGTCGGTTTTATTGTACAAAGCAATCATAATCCACCGGACTATTATCCTGCCGAACCACTCGAATCCACTAAAGTCTATGATATTATGCATGGGGTTCGTGCCATAGGCCGCTCATCTGCTGAAAAAATGCACTCAGAAGCTCCCGTAGAACAATATATATCACAAATGCACTCAGCTATTAGCCATTCTATTGGCAATATTAGCTTTAAAGATTTGATTGAAAAAAAACATGATTAAAAAATTACATAAATTTTATGTTATCGCTTTATGCAGCATGTGCTTAATACCTGGCTGCGACAAACAAGCTGACTTTGAAGGGCTTTATACCTTTGGCGAAAATATAAATACCGTGCAACTTTGCAACCATCATGAGCTGTATTGGGTAAAAGCGGAATCCGACCTATTAAATGAACTACAAGATAGTTATAACGAATTATCTGACAACAAATACCACCCTATTTATATTCGCTTCAATGGTCAACAAATTGACGTGGAACTAGAAGGTGCGGCGAAAAAATTTGACGGCTATTTTGAAATTAATGAAATCATTCAAGTTAATAGTTTAAAAATCGATCAATGTGGATATACTTCACAAAAACTATAACTCGACTAATTAATGAAAACCTCTACTCTCACACTTTTCCTCTCTTTGGCCTTAGTCATAGCAGCGCTTATCGCCGTTACTAAGTCCACCGCTCTTGCCAGCACACCCATGTTTTCAGAAATAACTGATATTCAACAGCGCAAGAACAGTTTTTTCACTTTTCTTAATCATTATATTGAACAAGAAAATATCAATATTCTTTCCGATCGTAAAAAACTATTGGCGCTAGATAAAAAATCATCATTTAATTTTTTAGACCATTATTGGCTGAAAGAATTAGGCGATCATTATAAAATTGATATCAAGCAAGCCATCGCTGATGACACATTATCTGAAGCCATTGATAATTTGCTACTGCGTGTTGATGCTATTCCACCCTCATTAGCATTGGCTCAAGCTGCTGAAGAATCGGCCTGGGGAACTTCTCGTTTCGCTTCACAAGGAAACAACTATTTCGGCCAATGGTGTTACACCGAGAACTGCGGTTTAACACCATTGCAAAGAGATCATAATGCCACTCACCAAGTTCAAGTATTTGTTCATGCTGAGCAGGCTGTGGTTGCTTATATGCGCAATTTAAACTCAAACCGTGCTTATCGTGAATTGCGTGATATTCGTGCACAGTTACGCAGTCAAAATACAGCGATTACTGGCACCGCCATGGCAGCTGGTTTAGAACGTTATTCGGGGATAGGCGCAGCCTATGTGAAAAATATACGCGGTATTATTAGTTATAACGACTTAGAGTCACGCTTCTCTCTATAAGCTTCTCTACTATAATCTCACTTCAGCACTATCTCTTCAGACTGTTAAGCCTTGCTATTGTTATACAGGGTTTTATTATGCGCAGATGCTTATCATTAAACGACTTACTGTATTACTACTCTTATTAATTAGTGCCTGCTCCCAACAGCAAACGCTTACTAATGATGATAACCATGCCGCGCTTACACAAGCTCTCAGCACACTGCTGGATAATAACAGCCCCGAGTCTCAACAAATTGCCTACACTGCCATTTATTACCCATTACAACTTGCCGAACAATATGACAGCGGTAACTCTGCTATTTTTCATAATGCATTGGTGAATTTAGGCATTAAACCACGAGGCCTGTGTTGTCATTGGACACGCGACTTAATGGATGAGTTACAACAACTGAATTTACAACGCTATGACTTACACTGGGGGGTTAGCCACTATGGCAGTCTATTACAAGAACACAGCACCGTAGTGATCACTAAAAAAGATGAACCTTTTAATTCAGGCATGGTGTTAGACCCTTGGCGAAATTCCGGTCAATTGTTCTGGAGCCTGATTACCAAGGATAAATACACTTGGCAGCGACACCCCGAAACCCAAGACAACATGCGTATCGACTGTTTATAACGATTACATAATATTAATTACAACTTAAATTGTGATACTAGGTGGGCTAAATGAAGCTTATTGGCAAACTGTTTGGATTAATCTTTGGCTTGGCATTTGCCAGTGGCGGTTTTTTTATCGCCAACGAAACAGCTATTCCTTATTTTTACAGCTGGCAAAGCATGCAAAATTGGCA
>CAXMPB010000063.1:0-2003 GCA_964195035.1 Cellvibrionaceae bacterium
ACTAACACGCTCAGTTACGAAGGATTCAATTTTAAGTTCGCGCTCGGAAATATCTCGCTGCTGCCCCTTAGACTCTTCATCTAACAAGCGATAGCGTAGCGTATGAAGTTGCGCTTTGATCTCACGCTCTTCTTTTTTAAACTCGGTGTATTTTTCAGCGGACTTAGCTTGACGTTCAAGGCGAGATAACTGACGTTCAAGCTCCTCGCGAATATCGTTTAAGCGCTCTAAGTTTTCTTTAGTACGGCGCATACGATTCTCGGTATCGCGACGACGCTCTTTATATTTAGATATTCCGGCAGCTTCTTCAATATATACTCGTAGCTCTTCGGGCTTTGACTCGATTAAGCGCGAAATCATGCCTTGTTCAATGATTGAGTAGCTCCGTGGCCCTAAACCCGTGCCCAAGAATATATCGACAATGTCGCGACGGCGGCATTTACTGCCGTTAAGATAATAAATATTTTGTGAATCTCGCGTCACTTTACGACGAATTGATATCTCGCTAAAACTCGCATACTCACCTTTTAAGGTGCCATCGCTGTTATCAAAAACCAACTCAATAGAAGCCTGCCCAATTGGCTTACGGCTGCTTGAGCCATTAAAAATAACGTCGGTCATCGACTCACCACGTAGATTTTTAGCCGATGATTCGCCCATTACCCAACGCACCGCGTCAATAATATTTGATTTACCACAGCCGTTTGGACCAACGACTGCGCAGAGATTGCTAGGAAAAGAAACCGTTGTAGGATCTACAAAGGACTTAAAGCCCGCAAGTTTGATGTGTTTTAAACGCATTTAATGATTATCCACATTGATCGACATCCTTATCAACCCTATTTTTAGACGATATTTTTTATAGTTTAGAGCGCACTTTCGATAACGCTTGTTACTTAGAATCAACAGACTACCTGCATCTCTCAGTTAAAGTAGACATAGGCAGTGATAGAAACGTAATTTTACACAGATCACTTGCGCATTACAGCAAGCAATTTTAGTTTAGCGACGAAATGGACATGTTTTTTAGGTAGAAGATCGACCTTATAGATACTGCTTGAGCGACAGCTCCAACCAACAGTTGATACTGAGACTCATCTAAATGAATCTCAACAGCTGCACTGGCATCTATAATAGTTACAAATCACGTGAATGGTTATTAATACAAGCAGGTAAATAAGCCACAGTTCAAGAAAACCAAGCTGAATCATTTGGTATTAATTAGCGGCACTAAAAGGCTTAGATATCTCTAAAATGTGTTCGATCTCAGGACTAGACTTCAATTGAATAGGCCCTGATCGCACTTCCCAATCACCTTCTGTTGCAATCGCATTACCCGTAGCCGATATTCTAGCGACTAACTGCACAGTCTCGGCACTGCTTAAATTAAATTGTGGCGCCATAGCCATAGTGTCATCAAGTTCCACGCTAATAGGTAATTGAGAGGCCAAGACGCGCTTGATCGCTAATGGTAACTTAGCGCCTTGCCATGCACGGGCATAAATAAACACGGTATGATCGGGTTTAAAGAGGACATTATCGCCCAAAGAGACATTAACAATCAGTTTTGTTACTGCGGTTTCACTGTCAATTGTATTCGTTTCTTGCTTGCCGCTATCTGCAGTAATATCGCCAGTATTTACAGCGAGGCGAAGACGCGCTTGCTCGATACCATTTTGCAAGGATAAAGCATTTTGTGAGCCCGGAGGATAAATACCAATTGCTCGCTCCCACGTATCAATCGCTTGCCGATAGTCTCCCGCCTGAAAGCGAGTTATACCCAACAGCCCTAAGCCCATGACATTATTGGGCTGTATTGACAACGCACGCTCAGCTAATACCCCAACAACAGGCACTGCATTATTATTCGCCTTAATAAAAATGGCTTGGGCAAGCTCTACCATAATTTGAGCTGATTGCGGTTGGGCCTCTAAGACGACCTGAAAGTTCTTTATAGCCGTATCATAATCACCAATGGTCACCGCATTTCTGGCGAGCAACAC
>CAXMPB010000064.1:0-1902 GCA_964195035.1 Cellvibrionaceae bacterium
ACCAAGTCGCCAATATTGAGCGTGGTGCTTATATATTGAGTGACTCCTCAAGCACCGAGCCCGATTTAATCTTAATTGCTACCGGCTCAGAAGTAGAGCTGGCTATGAAGGCTGCGGCAAAACTTACCGAACAAGGCCGTCATATTCGTGTGGTCTCAATGCCCTGCGCCGAAATATTTGCCGCGCAAGATGCCGCTTATAAGCAATCTGTATTGCCAATAGAAGTGGCGGCACGTATTGCAATTGAAGCTGCCCATGAAGATTTCTGGTACAAATTTGTAGGTCTAGATGGCCGTATTATCGGCATGAGCACCTTTGGCGAATCTGCACCTATTAATGATTTAATGACGCACTTTGGATTTACCTTAGAAAATGTATTAGCCGCTGCCGATGAGCTGTTAGCCGACTAATTTGTATTTAATTACAAATGGTCTATCGCTCTTTATATTTAGCATTTTATATAAGAGCGGTGGCGTTTGGCTGCGTAAATCAATACTAAAACAGATCGTCTTACAATCGGTCATCAATAGATAATGCTTATGCCAATCAATATTGCTATTAATGGTTACGGTCGAATCGGGCGCTGTGTGTTGCGCGCACTATTTGAATCAGGCCTACAAGAGGCGATTAACATTGTTGCCATTAACGAGCTTGGCGATGATAAAACTATTGCACATCTTACAAAATACGATTCGACCCACGGTAAATTTACAGGTGACGTTAGCTTGGGCCATGGGAATTTGTTGGTTAATCACCAAAATATTCGCATCTTCCATGAAGAAGATATGAATAACTTACCTTGGCACAAACTTAATATTGACATAGTGCTCGAGTGCACCGGTTCATTTACCGACCGTAAAACTGCCCAACTACATATTAAGGCCGGCGCTAAACGTGTCTTATTTTCGCAACCCGCAGAAAACGACGTTGATGCGACAATTGTTTTTGGTATCAATGAGGATTCGCTAGAGCCTTCTCACACGATTATTTCTAGCGCATCGTGCACCACTAACTGCATTGCTCCCGTCATCGACATACTTAATCAGCAAATTGGTGTTGTTAGCGGCGTAATTACCACCATTCACTCGGCAATGAATGACCAGCCTGTGATCGACGCCTATCATCATACGGATTTACGCAAAACCCGCTCAGCTATGCAATCAATTATTCCCGTAGAGACTGGCCTTGCTCGTGGTATCGAGCGCATATTGCCAAGCCTAGCAGGTCGTTTTGAGGCACAAGCCATGCGTGTGCCAACACTTAATGTCTCGGCTATAGATCTTTCAGTTGTCGTTGCAAAAACCGTCGATGTCGTCACTATTAACGGTATATTGCAGGCCGCAGCTAATCGCATGCCCCATATATTAGGCTTTACTAACGAACCTTTGGCATCTTGTCACTTTAATCATGACTCGCACTCTGGCATTGTTGACGCGAGTCAAACACGTGTTGCTGGCAAAAATTTAGTTAAAGTTTTAACATGGTTTGATAATGAATGGGGATTTGCTAATCGCATGTTAGATGTTATTAAAAAAATACAAGAACTAGAAAACTCACATAGAGCGAAGTAGTATGAAAACATATATTGTAGTTATTGTTAGCGTCATCACCAGTCTTGCGTTTACCAATCTCACTCATGCCGAGGGAGAAATTTACCGATACAAAAATTCTCAAGGCAATACCGTCTACTCAGACAGAAAACCCAATACTGAATACGAACTGATTACAGGTAGTAGTAAAAAATCTAACGCGCAACCTATCGAAACCAAAGAGAGCAAAAAAGATCCTTTAGCTGTTCGTTCAGTAAAAGAGGTGCGCGCAATCACTGATACTATTAAACCAGACATAGACGCTCTATATACAAAGCTTGTGACGAAGGATAGAGAAGCTCAGGGCAAGGTG
>CAXMPB010000065.1:0-3559 GCA_964195035.1 Cellvibrionaceae bacterium
TTTTTTATCAGCGAATTCAAGGGCTTGCCTTAAGTTCGGGATGCGAATTATACGCACCTTCTCAATAATGTAAACAGTTAATTTTGTTTATTTGCAAAGTATTTTCAACCCTACAATTCATTACTGAAACCTTTCTTTCCAGACTTGAGGACTTACCTCAAGTTCGGGATGCGCATCTTACGCACTTTCTCGGTAATGTAAACATTTAATTTTGCTTGCTTCAAACTAATTAACTATCTATAAACTCACTACCCAATACTCACCAACTAAAACTTAACCCAGACTCGCTATGCGCTTATCTGTGCCCGCCTACCTTGGAAGAGGTCGCGCATTATACGGCCATATCTTAGAGACGCAATCACTTTTTTACTTTATTTTAAACTATTCTCAAATCGCCCATGCTAGCTGAGAAAAAACCGCATTTAGCCACAACATTACTGATAAAAATCCTATGGTTTCTCGCCCACCTCACTCATAAGCTCGCAACTCATACAAGCCTGAACAGGTGATAGCTTTTCTTTCCTAGACGCACAACAAACCACTTTTCATGAAGCCCATTATCAATAGAGAATATTTTGCTGGTCTCCATGTTCATATCCCAACCCACTGCAGCACCATTTACCAATACTGCATTACGCATTAAGGTATCTTTTACTTGCTTACTATTTTTCGCCAAGCCAGACTCTACAAATAAATTCGTCAAAGAAGCATCTGCCAACTTGCTTGCATCGAGATCGGAGCTTGGCAACCCATCTTGCTCTAACTGCAGTAAGTCAGAAACACTCAACCCGCAAACACTTCCATCGAACAATGAGCGCGTAATTACCTCGGCCGCCCGCAAGCCATCATCTCCATGCACCAGACGCGTTACCTCTTGAGCTAAAACTTTCTGAGCTACGGGCTTAGTGCCAGAGTCTTTATCCGTCTGCTCTAACGCATCAATTTTATCGACACTTATAAAGGTGAAGTATTTTAAAAACTTATAGGCATCTGCATCTGCTGTATTCAGCCAAAACTGATAAAAAGCATAGGGAGATGTTTTTGTAGGGTCGAGCCAAATGGTACCCGACTCAGTTTTACCAAATTTTGTGCCGTCAGCCTTGGTTACTAAAGGTAGCGTTAAACCATAAACATGTGCGCTATGCATACGTCGCGTCAAATCAACACCGCCAACAATGTTTCCCCATTGATCTGAACCACCTATTTGCAAAACACAATTATGTCGATGGTAAAGCTCCGCAAAGTCATAGGACTGCAACAACATGTAACTAAACTCAGTATACGAAATACCCTCGCCTTCACGATTGATACGCTGTTTAACCGACTCTTTACTCATCATATTATTAATAGAGAAGTGTTTACCTACATCACGCAAGAAATCTAAAACATTAAACTCAGCCATCCAATCAAGATTATTAGCCATAATCGCCGCGCTCTCATCATCCTCTTTGAAGTTAATTAACTGAGAAGTTTGCACCTTGATTTTATTAACCCAGTCGCCAACAACCTCTGGAGTATTCAATTGACGCTCTTGCGCTTTAAAACTTGGGTCGCCAATCAAACCTGTTGCGCCACCCACCAATACAATAGGTTTGTGACCAGCCTGCTGAAAACGCTTTAATGTTAACAAAGGCACGAGACTACCAATGTGCAGACTATCTGCCGTCGGATCAAAACCACAATAAAGCACCTGAGGCTCACGTAGTTTTTCTGCCAAGGCCTCTTCGCTTGTCATTTGAGCAATTAAACCACGCGCTGTTAAATCCGCTAGTAATCCAGACTGTTTCACCACTTTTTTATACCTTTTATTCAATTTAACCAAGACATCTAAGGCCGCACACAATACCCGAACCCGACAAAAAAACAAATTAAAGCGCTATTCACTCCTATACTATTAAACAACACTTCACAAAATTGCAAAAATTAAGAGCGATTAGCCCCACAAAAGACAATTTTCGGGTGATTAATTCATAACATTCTGGTATAAAAGCCCTTATCTAAATACTACATACAGTAACACTTTAACAAAATGACAAAAATCATTGATTTAATTAAATATTTTCAATCTTGGATTACCCTAAAAGAGTTTCCTAAAACACATGCTATAGCGATAGCAGTATTAGGCTCTACGGTCCTACTATTTTCTTCAATAACAATACCGTCTAATGAAGATACGGTGAATAACCGCTCAGAAAAAGTCGTTGCGCTAGCAATTTCGAGCTCTCTAGATAAAACTGTTACTATTAAAGCGCCGGTGCTAAGGCCGTCAAATACAAAGTCAACAGCAGTATATATTGAGCCCACACACAAACTAACATCACTTAATCTGCAAAAACTTACAGAAACCGTTAAATCAGGTGATAACCTTTCTTTCTTATTTCAACGTGCAGGCCTAAGCGATGTAAGTCTATTTGAGTTAATGCAAAGCAATAGCGAAACCAAACAATTAACTCGCCTACACCCAAGACAAAAATTTCATTTTGAAATAGATAATAAAAAGCTCTACAAATTAACTTATCAAAAAAATAAACTCAATAAAATTTCATTCACAAGATCTGAATCTGGTTTTGAATATAAAAAGATTTCTCTTAAGCCGGATATTCACGTCGCCTACAGAGAGGCAACGATTGAGAATTCACTTTTCTTAGCGGGCACGAATGCAGGCATGGAACAAAGCCTTATCATGGAAGTCGCTAGTATTTTCGGCTGGGATATCGATTTTGCACTTGATATCCGTAGCAATGATCGTTTTAGCGTTTTGTATGAAGAGCACTTTTTAGATGGCAAAAAACTGCGCAACGGGCCCATTTTAGCGGCTGAATTTACGAACCAAGGGAAAACATTTAAAGCTGTCCGCTACACAGATAGCAAAGGCAGCAGCAATTACTTCACACCAGAAGGCAACAGTATGCGTAAAGCTTTTTTACGCACGCCTGTTGATTTTGCACGCATCAGCTCACACTTTAATTTAAAACGAAAACATCCTGTTTTGAATAGAATCCGTGCCCACAAGGGGACTGATTATGCCGCACCAACAGGCACCCCCATTAAAGCAGCTGGCGATGGCAAAGTGACTTGGGCTGGCACAAAAGGTGGTTATGGTCGTACCGTTATGATTCAGCATGGCCAGTCTTATAAAACACTTTATGCGCACATGAGAAGATACGGTAAAGGCATCCGCAATGGGGTACGTGTAAAACAAGGACAAATCATAGGCTATGTTGGTTCCTCTGGCTTAGCGACAGGGCCTCATCTACATTATGAATTTTATTTAAATGGCGCGGTAAGAAACCCTGTTCGTGTTCGCCTACCCAAAGCCAAGGCAATTCCTAAAAAAGAATTAGCTAATTTTAAAGCACAGACACAACCAATCGTGGCTTCGCTGCAAAACTATCAAAAGAATATTCAGGTCGCATCCAACACACAATAAAATCAGTGTTAGGATATTTATCCAATTAACTATGTCAGCGTTAGTTGGATAATAGTCATAAGTAGGGTATTTAGATGAGTCAACAGTATTACATTGGCCTGATGTCAGGGACTAGTGCCGATGCCATTG
>CAXMPB010000066.1:0-5608 GCA_964195035.1 Cellvibrionaceae bacterium
TGTGTACCTATTTATGATTCAAATAATCAGATGATAGGTGCATTAGGTATAAATCGTGACATCACAGAAGGTATGCAAGAAGCCGCACGACTCGAGCATCTTGCACATTAGACCCGCTCACCAAAATCCCTAATCGTTATCTGCTGCTCGCGCGCCTAGAGCATTTAATTGAACAATCTAAGCGTAATAAAAATACTTTAGCACTACTTTACATCGACGTCGATAAATTGAAACCATCAACGACACAAAAGGCCATGCATTTGGAGATCAGGTTCTGATAGAGACGGCTTCACGTCTCAAATAATTAATTCGTAATGCAGATACAGTCGCCAGAATTGGAGGTGATGAGTTGGTTGTTTTGTTAGAAGAGATAACGCATAAAAATAGTATCTCGCGGATGCTTGAAAATTTAGCCAAAGCATTTAATAAATCATTTATGATCAATGATGCGATTTTTACAGTCGGTTGTAGTGTTGGCGTCGCAATTTCTCCCGACGAGGCAACCACGACTAATACCTTGCTCGCCAAAGCCGATAAAAATATGTACAAAACCAAATACAAATTAAGTGATGCCGAATAGTTAAAACTGAGCTATGTTAAAATGAAAAAATATGATTAAAAAATAAAGAGGGCAGTTGAATTCACCCCCAGTAGATTAATATTAAGAGCCATTATTCATCGTATTACTGTGCATAAAAAAAGCCAGCTCATGGAGCGTGGCTTAGAAAATATCTATTAATTATTTAGAAATAAATTGGTTTTTTTAAAAACGACACTCGTAAAAACCAAAAATATTTATTTAAATCTAGCGCTGTTAATACAGTCCCTTTAATCTATTTATGGGTCAACAGACTAATCGGGCTTATCGGTCACGGCTCCAGTAGATGCAGAACTTACTGTTCTCGCATATTTTGCTAGCAGTCCTCTGGTATATTTTGGGGCAGGCTGCTGCCAGTTTTGTTTTCTTCTAGCCATCTCTTCATCCGTGATATTGAGCGTCATCTCACGAATTTGCGCGTCAATAGTAATACTGTCGCCATTTTCTACCAGCGCGATGGCACCGCCTTCGTATGCTTCAGGGGTGATATGGCCGACTACAAAACCTCTGCTGCCACCTGAAAAACGACCATCGGTGATGAGCGCGACATCGTTGCCTAAGCCTTTGCCCATAATGGCAGAAGTAGGGCTCAACATTTCTCGCATGCCAGGACCGCCTCTTGGGCCTTCGTAACGAATGACAATTACATCGCCGGCCACCACTTGGCCATCAATAATAGCGGCAAAACCTTGCTCTTCTGAGTCATACACTTTAGCCGTGCCGGTAAACCGCAAACCTTCTTTACCGGTAATTTTTGAAACTGCGCCTTCAGGTGCTAGATTGCCACTGAGTATAACCAAATGGCTGTCTTTTTTGATGGGTTTATCTAAGGGTAAAATAATACTTTGTCCCTCGGGGTAGTCCGCGACTTCTGCTAAGTTTTCGGCCATGGTTTTACCCGTTACTGTCATGCAATCACCATGGAGCATACCAGCATCTAACAAGCGCTTCATCAGCGGTTGAATACCACCGATTTCAATTAATTCAGACATCAAATATTGACCGCTAGGGCGCAAGTCGGCAATTACCGGCGTTTTTTCACCAATACGTACAAAATCATCCAGTGTGACTTCTACCCCAATGGCGTCGGCCATCGCAATTAAATGTAGCACTGCATTGGTTGAGCCGCCTAAGGTAATGATCAACGTAATTGCGTTCTCAAATGCCTTTTTGGTCATAATGTCCGAGGGCTTAATGTCATGCTCGAGTAGATGAACAATGGCTTTTCCTGCATCAAGACAGTCTTGTTTTTTACTTTCAGAAATCGCATTTTGCGCAGAGCTATTGGGCAAGCTCATGCCCAAAGCTTCAATCGCCGAGGCTAAGGTATTTGCCGTATACATACCGCCGCAAGAACCCGGGCCGGGGATCGCCGTTTTTTCAATATTATCTAACTGCGTGAGCGGAATATCGCCGGCAGCATAACTACCTACTGCTTCGAACACTGACACAATATCTGTATGATTTTCGCCAGGTAAAATTGTTCCGCCATAGACAAATATAGAAGGGCGGTTCAGGCGTGCTAGGCCCATCAAACATCCGGGCATATTTTTATCGCAGCCACCAATAGCAATGATGCCGTCATGGCCCATACCAGCCGATACTGCCTCTATTGAATCGCAAATAACCTCACGCGATACCAAAGAATACTTCATGCCTTCGGTGCCCATCGAAATACCGTCAGATACGGTAATGGTGTTATAAATCACGCTTTTGGCACCGGCGCTATCTACGCCTTTGCCCACTTCATCTGCAAGGGTGTTGATGTGCATGTTGCATGGCGTCACCATTGACCAGGTTGAGGCAATACCCACTTGCGATTTTTTAAAATCTGCGTCGTCAAAGCCTACGGCTCTTAACATAGAGCGGCTAGGGGCCTGAGCTGGACCATCTACGATTATTTTTGAATGTTTGCGGGGTTTATCTGTAGTCATATTTGGATCTTCTTTTTTAACGTCAATAACGCACTATAGAATTGTATAAGTAAATAGGCAATCTACGTTGATGAATTGGTTAATTTTATTAACTAACTTTAAAAATGTCTGTTGGGTAGCGCATCGGGCTCAGAAAATTATTAAATAAACAATTTAGCGAGGTCTTCGCCTCAAATCATTCAGAAATTTAATTTTGTACGGACTCGATACAAATGACCTAGCTAATGGCCATCAACAATGACTGCGCTGACTCAATATACGCATCAGCATTTTTGAACTTGAGGCGATCAGAAAACCCCAATCGTATCGTCATAGCCAGCCAAAATAGGGCACTAATAAGGCCTCCAATGCGCCATAACGTTGATTTTGCCCACTTAAGTGCAAAAGTAATAGAGAGCACATAGATGGCGAAGCCGGCTAATTTAGAAGGTACCCAACCATTCACAATGGGATACAGATTAATAAGCGGATTAGAGCTAAGCATGTAGATAGCCGTCAAGATGAAAAAGGTATATAAAATATGGGGGCCAATCTTTAGCACTTTATTATTAACCATATTTGACCCTTTCATCATTAACGTAAAGTTAATAATGAAAAAGATAAACGTCAGTAAAATTATGATCAGATGAGTATTCTTTACTATCGCATACATATTTGTGTTTCCTAAGAATTGATTGTTTTATTCAATATTTAAGGTCGGCAGTATATAGTTTCTTTAAGCCAGACAAAACCCCAAAAAACGATGGTGACACTGATACAAGCATCTTCTGTGTCAATCTATATTTGGGTAATATTCAAAGCTTAGGTTGTATTTTTTTAACACTAGTTGTGCTTTTTTGCCCTTCATCGATAAACGTCCGTTGACTTGAAAATGGATCAACAGCAAAATATCAGACTTCAATAATAGTGACATTAAAAAGCATTACACTTTGCAAGCTTGAAGTGTTTTTATGAAGATTTAAAGTCGACCGTAACGAAAAAGAAAAATTTGCCGCCTAATGATTAAATGGATTAATTGATTCACTATTTATTAGTTGTAAAGTAAAGACCACTAGGATAAATAACGAATGAATACCAAAATATACAAGTCTGTCCACGACCTAGCTGAGAAGCTAATGAAGGCGGCCTATTACGAAGATAGAGAGGTGTTCGACTCGTTGTATGCAGAACTAAAGGCTATTTGTATCGATAACGAAAATACCGACAGAGATCACCCAGTACAGTGGGAGACACTAGGTGACTTTACAGAAGAGTTAGAGTCCGCCATCACAGGCTACGCAAAAGCACTAGAGAAATCGATTGCCATTAATTCGAAAGATCATATGTCATCGATCGCATTTTCTATGGCGAGGTTGCAAATTGAATTAGGTCAGACTGATGCAGCTATCAAAAATCTTCAAGATGCAAAAATTAGTGCTAATAAAATTGCCGATCAAGAACTTAAAGATGAAATAGATGAACTACTTGAAACGCTATTAGGCTCTTAAACTAGACAAACTTGCAGACCCTGACGTCGATCAGGGCGAGTTTTGATTAGCTAAGCGCGGCGTCTAAAGAGAGGTGAAGGTGTATCTGCAGAAATTTGATAAGCATTGGTAAAGTCATTTAATGATGCTGCCATTGCTGCTAAATCAAACGCGCCTAAGATATTGCTGGGATTAAAGCTAAACGCATTAAAACCACAACGTTTTAAGTAGCAAAGCTGATCGCGAATTACATAACCAACGGCACGAATTTCACCTTTATATGCGTAACGTTCGCGTAATAGGCGAGCAATAGAGAAGCCACGCCCATCTGTAAAGCTAGGAAAGTTAATAGCAATAACCGGTACATTAGTCAGATCTTTTGAGATTGTTGATAAATCTATATCGTTATCTAGCAGTAATCCAATATTTTCACGTTGAAGTGATTGCTCTGTCTGCCATAGGCTCAGGGGCACAATAGATTGGCCCTTAATTTCAGCAGTAATGGCAGCATCGGTATTCTCAATCAATGTCCAGTTGTCATCAATCACCAAGCCATCTTTGATGATTTGCGGTTTAGCTGACATAAACACTCTCCTTAAATGGTTTTAAGCCGATACGGCTATACGTGTCCACAAAGATCTCATCTTCGTGGCGATTGCTGATATACACATTAATAAGTTTATCAATAACATCTGTGACGTCTTCTTGGCTAAATGCTGGGCCGAGAACTTTTCCTAAGGCTGCATCTTCGTTTGCGCGGCCACCTAGTTGCACTTGGTAGTATTCGGCGCCTTTTTTATCGACACCTAAAATACCAATATGGCCCACATGGTGGTGTCCACAGGCATTCATACAGCCAGAAATATTGATATCAAGATCGCCAATGTCATAGACATAATCGATGTCGTCAAAGCGGCGTTGAATGGCTTCTGCAATAGGGATCGATTTCGCATTCGCAAGTGAGCAAAAGTCGCCTCCTGGGCAGCAAATCATATCGGTTAAGGTACCAATGTTCGGTGTGGCAAAACCGGCTTTCTTAGCGAGCTGCCAAAGGGCAAATAGATCTGATTTTTTAACATCAGCCAATACAATATTTTGTTCGTGAGTCGTGCGTATTTCACCAAAGCTATATTGGTCGGTAAGTTCTGCAATAATATCGAGTTGTGTATCGGTAATGTCACCAGGGGCAACACCCGTTGGTTTAAGCGATAGTATAACGGCAGCATAACCCGATATTTTGTGCTCAAAGGTGTTGCGAGCAAGCCATTTTTTGAAGGCAATATGATCGACTGCAAGCGTATCTAACTCAGCTTGTGCATCTGTATCGTTGATCTGCTCGTAATTAGGCGCGCTAAAAAACGCACTTACGCGGTTTATTTCTTCATCGCTTAGCGTTGCTGGGCCGTCTTTAATATGTGCCCACTCGGCCTCTACTTTTGCTTTAAAGGCGTCTATGCCCATTGCTTTCACTAAAATCTTAATACGCGCTTTGTACTTGTTGTCGCGCCGGCCCAACAAATTGTATGTGCGTAATATGGCGTCGAGATACGTTAGCAGGTGCTGCTCGGGTAAAAAATCGTTGAGCAAGCTGCCAATAACCGGTGTGCGGC
>CAXMPB010000067.1:0-4130 GCA_964195035.1 Cellvibrionaceae bacterium
ATTAAGATAAGCAATGTATCCATTGTAAGGCTTTTATAGCGAGACTTTCATTGAGAGGTAATATTAATCAATGATTGTATGCTGGCGGAGGCATTTCTTGATTTATCTATAATTCTAAAGCCCACCCAATAAAGGGCGTCATCATTTGCAGAGGTTTGGCTCCATAAACACTCAACTTCCAGGCCTAAATAAGTTTGGCAATTAATTCTATTGGGTAGCACCAATAATAGTTGATGCGCTGAATCTATTATTAATGACCGGCCCAGCATTAAGAGGCCGTCTTGATGTATATCGACTAGCTTGCCTATTGGCTCTAGCTTTATCTGTCGATAATAGCAATTTCTACCGATAACTTATGGCGCCTCAATTGCCGCCTATTGATTAATGCATCAGACGCGATCATTTACTTAAGCTGCTCGTGGTGATTAGTTTAAGGATTTTGATTCTTTGTCTAGGCGTTGGAAGATTTTTTCTAATGCGCGCTCAAATAGAGGTTTAGTACTACCTGCAACTACTTTAGCATCTTCTGAAATTATTTTTCGGGCAAGCTCAAGACGAGAAATCATGACTACTTTTTGGCTGGTGCTATCGACCAACATAAATTTCTTAAGCTTAGAGCTAAAACCGTTAACCTTGAGTCGAATATGTTTATCAAACTCAAACCAAGTACCCGCTTCAATAAGTTTTAAGTAATCAATAACTTTTTCTTCCTCGGTAGTCGGTTGTTCTTCGGTTTGTAGAATTGGTTCTGGCTCTTTAATCGGTAGTGGTTTGATTGATTTTCTTTTGTCTGCTTTACCTTCAGCGGTTTCCAGTTGATCAGCAGATGAGACGTATCTTTTTACCGTTGCAATTTTTAGTGCGGTTAAATCGACTAAAATTTTCTTAGAGCTGGTCTGATCGTAGCCCATGGTATTAAAGCCAATTTTAATAGCGGTTAAAATACCATTAAAACGCGGCTCTAATTCTGATCTGTCGGCGGTTTTGTCACTAAAGTCGAAAAAGTAGACTAATTCATCGATCACTCTAAGGGCCTGCTTCCACAGAGCCTCATTATCACTATCTCTTAGTTGCAATAGCGTTAGGTATGTAAACCAAGGGCGTAGTAGTTGGATAACAGCTGATGGAAGTTTGACACCCTTTACACGTGATTCTAATTCTTGCTTGCCACGTTTTTTAGCTAAGCGCAGACGCTCTTGGCCTTGTACACGCTCTATATTATTACGTTCTTTAAGTTGGTGTTTGTGCTGTAATTTATTTTTTAATCGGTTAAATTCAAATAAAATTTCTGCAAATAATCGAACATCATTTTTGAATTCATCCATAATGCGATTGACGACAGATTTAATCTCGTCAAATACATCATACAAGGCAGAGCCGTCATCGTTGACCCAATTGGCTCCGGCTTCTGCCAGACTATCGAGTAATAGTCTGGCAGGGTGCTCTGGTTTTTCAAAAAATTGTGTGTCGATAAAAGCTAATTTTAAGAAAGGTGTGTGCAAATGACTCAGTAACGTTTTGACTGAATCCGGTAGGCTTTCGTCAGTCAAAATATATTCAAATAAAATACCAACAAGGTCGATGGTATACATATCCTGTGCGTCAACTTGACCGTCTGGTGATTCCTTGGCTAATTGTGCGGCTACTTGTTTGTTGGTTTCGAGGATACTCTGGGCATCTATTTGTCTGCCATCTGCAACCAATACTGTTTTAGAGGCTTGAATGTTTTCAACCGCATCAATTATTTGTTGGTTAACAAATAAAATAGGTGGATGAGATACTTTATTACCCGATGTGTTAAATGCGGTGGGAGCTACGTCTGAGACAACAGGTGGCTTTCCGGTGTATTCATCAACACCATATTGACGAGTCTGTTGTAGTAAGGAGCGGATAGCATTAACTAGCTGAACCTGTTCGCCTTCTTTTGTTGCTCGGCTAGCCTGTTCAGGTTCTCCTGAGGGCTTCCTAGACTGAGCAATATTTGAATTTTGGCCCTCTTCTGCTTCTTCTAGGTAGGGGTTTTCTTCTACATTTTGCTGGGCATCGTAAGTGTTTTCAGTCATGCCTTGATCGTAACGCAGGTTAGGGAGTATGCCTTCGGAGATGAAATATTCATTGGTTGTTGAATATAAAGGTTCTAGATACGTGTAGATTAGACTCGCAAATACTTTATAAGCACTGAGCTTTGATGCGGTAGTGATGCTGATAATAGCCAGTGTTGATCTTAAGGCCACACAAAACTGTAGTGGCGATACAGGGTTGTTATGCTCGTTAACTGTGTCGCCACTATTGATGCTGCCAAAACGCTTTTCTAATTGCCAAAGGTCTTCTTGATATTCAATATTACTTTCGTGAGCAATTGTTTTGATCGCGATAGTTTCTTCTAATTCGTCATTATCTATAAGCGACCAAATGCTCTCTTTAGGGTCTGGCTCGCGTAAATGGGTCTCAAGTGACTTGTCTTTAAATGCGCTAAAGCCATAATCTATTTGATCGCTAAAATTTTGCTTGAGTCGATCTGCGTGGACTCGAAATTCGCGTAAGTTATCCATGCCCACTAAATGTTCTTGGTTGGTTTTGGATTTGTCTATATTTTCATTTAAGTTAGTGTCGAAGACAGTAGTAAATTCTTCAAAAAGCATCGTCGCTTGGTTGACGGCAACTTCTTGGCAATGATTAAGCCATGCCGTTACTTTCTGATCATGTAGCGTAGTTTTTTCAGGTGAGATAGAGCGTAGGTGTGGACGCGGTTTTTGATTTAAAGAGTCGTTGTCAGACATTATTTCACCTTGACGTTATTTTTGTCCTTAATCTCGAACTAATTTCCGAGGATGTATTTTTATAATAAATATTTTGTACAGCTCTTGGCGATTGATGGTCTAAGAGTTAATTAATCTTTTGCTTTATTTATTATATGCTTATCGCTACGGCCTGAGATTATGTGCTCTTTGCCTGCAGGCATTGTTTTATGGATAGTAGTCTTAAAGCTAAGTGTTTATAGCTATCGTCTAAGCTCAGATTCATAATAAATAGCATTGCTAAGGTATATAGATTCAATGGCACCTTATTATTGTCCTAAATCTATATGCTTACAAGTATAGATTATTTGAGGATTATTTCCAAAACTAACTTGCTACCAAAATAAGCGAGCATTAGCATGCAAAACCCTCCAATTACCCATCTTCCTGCTTTGTTTCCTCGCCAGCCCAGTTTGTATCGCCCCCATAGCACGACAGTAAAGATGAAAAGTGCAAAGAGTGATAAAACAGTTTTGTGGAACAGCTGCTGGGCAAAAATATTATCAATAAAGGCAAAGCCAATAGCCATGCTCAGCGCAAGGGTGATAACGCCTGCTAAAACCAATTCAAATATGAGTGCTTCCATAGTCTGTAATGCAGGCAATATATTTATAATTTTACCTAGATTGTGATTCTTTAATTGATGATTCTGCCAGCTCCATAATGCCGCTTGAAGAGAGGCCATGGTCAATAAGCTGTAGGAAATAATCGATAATAAGATATGGGAGCCAATGCCTATGTTTACTGAGACAAGGTGTGGTTCAAGATCTCTGAATATAATGGCTAAAATGATAAAGATGATCGACAGCGGAAATAAAAAAATAAGCAGATTGTGTAAGGGTTTTTTTAAGCTGCTAATGACGACAATAATATTGATGGAAAGAAGAATAATAGAGGGCATATTTTGTATGCCTAAATTAAGGCCATCGTCCAAAATAGTTTTATGATAAACACTAAAACAATGCATGAGTATTGCAGATACCCCTAAGCAAAAAAAATAGCGCGTATTAACGCGTTTATTTTGCTTTAGGTGTGAGAACAGATAGGCGCTTGCAAGAAAATATAGGAGTAATGCAAAAATATTGGCTATTAATGACAACATGTAGTGGTCTTCTGTAGCGATGACTTAGTTTGGTTGAGTCGTAGCTTGGATATAGATAGTCTGACTATACAAGCTCTGTATAAAACCAAGGCCTAGTGTGTCATAGGATGCAAATGATGAGAAGTTACATTTGTCAGTTTGTACTTTTTGTCGTCTAACATACAAAAACACCCTGACAAGTCAGAGTGTTTTTGTATTGCTTATAGATTTTACCGATTATGCTGTAAAAT